>JAGWBB010000010.1 GCA_021296095.1 Desulfurellaceae bacterium
TTCACGTGCGGCACCCCAGCGATGAGACACGGAAAGGCCCACAGATAGCCCGGCAAGCCGTGGGGAACGGGCAAAAAGTTAAAATCGTAGCGCTGCCGGCCAAACCCGTCCCAGTTGGTGTCGGCCACCGGCACGTCACACATCACCGCCCTGCCGAGCGGCAGGGGCGGTGCGCCGACGAGTCGCTGGCGCACCCGACTGCCCGAACCGTCCGCCCCGACAAGAACCCGGGTCCGGTAGGTCTGCTTATCAGTGACAAGGCGGACGCTGTCCGGCTCTCGCACCACATCGATCAGCTTCTCGGCCTGGCGGACCTCGGCTCCCCGCTCCTCGGCGGCGCGGACCAGCAAGAAGTCAAATTCGTTGCGCCGGACAATCGAACACAGGCCGCCGTCCTCGCACACCACCTGCCGCTCGGGCGGCACCCGAACAAACGCCCGGTCAACCGTCACATGGGGGATGCTGAGCGGGACATCAAGCTCATCGAGACAGTTGAGGGTATGCGGAATGAGCCCGCCGGCGCAGATCTTGTCGCGGGGATGGCGGGCCTTGTCGAGCAGCAGGATATTGCCCCGCAGCTGCGGCTCGGCCTTCAGCAGAGACAGGGCCGTGGCCGTCCCGGCCGGCCCGGTCCCGACGATCGCGACATCGTAGGTCACGCCTCAGACCACCCCGGCCCGCGGTTCCACGTACTCGTGAATCCAGTCGACAATGGTCTGGGTACTCGCCCCAGGCGTGAAGATCTCTTTGACCCCGGCCTGTTTGAGCTGAGGGATATCGTCATCGGGCACGATCCCGCCGCCAAAGACCGCGATGTCCTCAGCCCCGCGCTCGTCGAGCGCTTTCATGATGGCCGGAAAGAGCGTCATGTGCGCCCCGGACAGAATGCTCAGCCCGATGGCGTCCACGTCTTCCTGGACGGCAGCCTCGGCGATCATCTCCGGCGTCTGATGGAGGCCGGTGTAAATCACCTCAAAACCCGCGTCGCGCAGGGCGCGGGCAATAATCTTGGCCCCTCTATCGTGGCCGTCCAAGCCAGCTTTGGCCACCAGAATGCGTAACACGTTCTTGTCGGACACAGAAACCCTCCGTCATGGCGATTCGAGGCGGTTCATCCTGGCCTGTGGACCAGGCAGAGCGGATGAGACCCCCCTGTCAGACTTACAACCAAGCCGGGTCGCGGTAGACCCCAAACACATCACGGTAGACATCCGAGATTTCGCCCAGGGTACACGAGGCTTTGACCGCCTCAATCAGCGGCGGCATCAGATTGGTGCCATTGCGGGCTGCGGCATGCACCCGGCCCAGATGTTCGCTGACCGCAGTCTGGTTACGTTCGGCCTTGATCTTTTTGACCCGCTCAATCTGGCTGCGCTCCACCTCGGGCTCGATTTTGAGAAGCTCGAGCGGGCGTTCCTCGGGCGGGACCTGATACTTGTTGACGCCGACGATGATCTTCTCCTCGGCGTCGAGCTGCTGCTGGTAGCGGTAGGCCGAGTCGGCGATCTCCTTCTGCGGATAGCCGGTATTGATGGCGTTGATGATCCCGCCCAACTCATCAATCCGATCAATATAGGCGAAGGCGTCTTGTTCGATGCGGTCGGTCAGGGCCTCAATCGCCCAGCTGCCGCCCAGGGGATCAATCGTGTTGGTCACCCCACTCTCTTCGGCAATGATCTGCTGGGTTCGCAGAGCAACCATCACCGCCTGCTCGGTCGGCAGGGCCAGGGTTTCGTCCATCGAGTTGGTGTGCAGCGACTGGGTGCCGCCCAACACCCCGGCCAGGGCCTGGACGGCCACCCGGACGACATTATTCATCGGCTGCTGGGCGGTCAGGCTCACCCCGGCCGTCTGGCAGTGGGTGCGCAGCAGCAGCGATTTGGGCTGCTTGGCGCCAAAGCGTTCCTTCATGATCTTGGCCCACATGCGCCGGGCCGCCCGCAGCTTGGCGATTTCCTCAAAGAAGTCATTATGGAGGTCAAAGAAGAAAGACAGCCGGGGCGCGAACTCATCAACGTCCAGGCCGCGCTCCAGAGCTGCCTGCACATAGCCGATGCCGTCGGCCAGGGTAAAGGCCAGTTCCTGGACCGCGGTCGAGCCGGCCTCACGAATGTGGTAGCCGGAGATCGACACCGCGTGCCAGCGCGGCACCTGTTTGGCGCAGAATTCGATCATATCAGTCACAATCCGCACCGCCGGCTCAGGCGGACAGATCCACTCTTTCTGGGCGATATACTCCTTGAGCATATCGTTCTGGATCGTCCCCCCCAGCTGCTCGCGCGGCACGCCCTGCTGGTCGGCCACCGCGATATACATGGCCAGGATGATGCTGGCCGTACAGTTGACCGTCATCGAGGTGGTCACCTGATCGAGCGGAATCCCGTCGAACAGACGTTTCATATCGTTCAGGGTCGAGACCGACACGCCCTCGCGGCCGACCTCGCCCAGTGAGCGGGGACTGTCGGCGTCGTAGCCCATCAGAACCGGCATATCAAAGGCCGTGGACAGACCGTTCTGGCCCTCCGACAGCAGCAGCCGAAAGCGCCGGTTGGTATCCTCGGGCGTCCCGAAACCGGCAAACTGGCGCATGGTCCAGAACTTGCCGCGGTACATATTCGGGTACACCCCACGGGTATACGGGTATTCGCCCGGCAGGCCGATGTCCCGCTCATAGTCCGTCCCGTTCTTGTCTTCGGGGGTGTACAGCGGCGCGACCTCCATATCGGAGATGGTCGAAAAACGTTCCAGCCGTTCGCCCTGCCTGGGATACTTCTGGGTCAGCCATTCGTGTTTGTTCATCGATCCTCCTTAACAACGGAAAGTCGGCGCATGACACCTGCTCGGACCACGGTCGGAACACACGCCTTTCCGATCCCGGCTATCTTAACCTGCCCGGCTCAGAGATCAACTGTCGGGGAGAGCGTCTTGGCCGAACGACAGGTCGGGCTTCCCTCTCCTCCCCGGCAGGCAAGCGCATCAAAAAAGACACGGCTTGGCGTGTCTCTCCTCTACAGGGGACGCTTCGGTGGCGGGCTACGCCCTCACTTGCCCGTGAACTTGGCCGCGCGCTTTTCCAGAAAGGCGGCCATGCCTTCCCGCTTGTCCTCGGTCGCAAAGGTCATGGCAAACGCCTCGGCCTCGAATCGGCTGGCGTTGGCGATGTCCATGTCGATCCCCGAATTGATCGCGGCCTTGGCCTGACGAATGGCGATCGGTGGCTTGGTCGCAATTTTTTGGGCCAGGGCTTTGGCCTCGGTCAGCAGATCGGCCAGGGGCACAACGCGGTTGGCGATGCCGTAGCGCAGCGCGGTCTCGGCGTCGATCATATCGCCGGTGTAGATCAGCTCGCGGGCCAGCGGCAGACCGATCCGGCGGGCCAGGCGCTGGGTGCCGCCAAAGCCCGGAATCACCCCCAGGTTGATCTCGGGCTGCCCGAACTTGGCCGTGTCCGCAGCAAGAATCAGATCGCAGGCCAGGGCCAGCTCGGTTCCGCCGCCCAGGGCAAAGCCGTTGACTGCGGCAATCACCGGGATGGGCAGTTCTTCGAGAGTTCGACCGACATTCAGGCCACTACTCGCAAACGCTTTGCCTTCGAGCGGCGACATCTCAACCATGGCCGAAATGTCGGCCCCGGCCACAAACGCCCGCTCGCCCGCGCCGGTGATAATCAGGCAGCGAATCGAGGCGTCGGGGCGCACCTGTTCGAGGCAGGCCGCAATTTCCTGCACGGTGGCCGGGTTGAGCGCGTTCAGGCTTTTGGGCCGATTGACGGTCAGGATGCCGACCGCGCCGTCCTGTTCAAACACAATATTCTCATAGGCCATCTTAATACTCCGGGTGTTGCTCAAAGTGGTGAAAGGTTTCCAGCAGCCGCAGGGTTCGGGTCTCAGACCGCACTACGACCGAATTGGTCATCGCCCCCCCGCTGTAGAAGCGCACACCGGTCAGATAGCCACCGGTCGTCACCCCGGTAGCGGCAAACATGACATTCCCTCCGGCCAGCTCTTCGGTGCCATACTTCTTGCGAAAGTCATAGATATCCAGATCGTGCAGCTGCTTGGCCTCGTCCTCATTGCGGGGCCGAAAACGCCCCTGGATTTCGCCGCCAATACAGCGCAGCGCGGCCGCAGCCAACACGCCCTGGGCTGCCCCGCCAATGCCCATCAGCAAATCGACTCCGGCCGGTTCGTGGGTGGTGGCCAGGGCGGCCGACAGGTCGCCATCGCCGATCAGTTTGACCCGGGTGCCGAGCCGGCGCAGCTCGCCGATCAGAGCTTCGTTGCGGGGGCGATCCAGCACGACCACCGTCAGGTTGGAGACGGGTACCCCCTTGGCCTTGGCCACCGCCAACAGGTTGTCTTCAACCGGCTTGTCCAGATCGATCTCGCCCTGGCCCTCCGGCCCGACCGCAATCTTGTCCATGTGACAGTTGGGCGGGCAGCGCAGAAAGCCGCCCGGCTCGGCGGCCGCGATGACCGAGATGGCGTCCGACGAACCGGTCGCACACGAGGTCGCGCCCTCCAGGGCGTCGAGCGCCAGCTCAATAGGCGGCCCGGAGCCGTTGCCCAGCTTCTCGCCAACGTACAGCATGGGAATCGCCTCTTCCTCACCCTCGCCGATGACGATCTGGCCGTCGCACTCAATAACCGAAAACAGGCTGTGCATGGCTTCGGCCGCAGCATAATCGGCCTCAACTTCGTCTCCCCGGCCCATCAGTCGGGCCGACGCCAGGGCCGCAGCTTCGGTGAGCCGGACCATTTCGAGGGCGAGGTTGCGTTCCATACGCTTCCGACCTCAGGCATCCGCGCCAATGGCCTGGCCGCGGATGAAGCGGGGCATGATGTGCCAGGCCTGGGGGACGACGAGTCCGGTCTGCTTGGCGCTCGACTCGTTGTAGGCCACGTCCCGAGGGGGAGCGTTTTGCCACTCGCGCGACGACACCACGGCAAACGGCACCGGGTCGTCGGAGTGGGTCTTGATGGCGACCGGGGTCGCGTGATCAGGCATCAGCAACAGCCGCCACTCGGCAAAGCGGCCGAGCCCTTCCAGGATGGTGCCGACAACCTTGTGGTCAAAATCCTCAAGCGCCTGGACCTTTTTGTCGGCCGCGCCCATGTGCCCGGCCTCGTCGGTGGCCTCGACGTGCAAAAACAGGAAGTCTTTGTGCCTGAGTGCCTCCAGGCCATACTCGGCCTTGCCCAGATAGTTGGTGTCCAGAAAACCGGTCGCGCCGGGTACCAGAATCACCTCCAGGCCGGCCAGCACGCCGATACCGCGGACCAGATCAACGGCCGAGATGACCGCGCCGTGGAGCCCGAACTGTTCGTGCAGGGTGGGCACCGCAGGCCGTCGGCCCTGGCCCCACAGCCAGATGCCGGAGGCCGGAGTCTGGCCCTGCTCGCGCCGCCGTAGGTTGACCGGATGCTCGGCAAAAATCTCGCGCGAGGCCTCCATCAAGGCGCACAGCCGCTCGGCGCCCTGGCCGTGGGGGAAATGGCCGGCGAGCGGCTTATCAGTGATGTCGTGGGGCGGGGTCGTGGTCATGGCTTCCGTGCCGTTGTGCCAGACCAGCAGGTGCCGGTAACTCATCCCGGGGTAAAAGCGCAGCTCGGCTCCGCCGAGTTCAGCGTTCAGCGCGTCGATCAGCTCGGCCGCCTCTTCACTCGGAATATGACCGGCCGTAAAATCGTGCATCACCTCGCGGCCGTCGGCCTGGGTGGCAAAGCTGACCAGATTGCACCGAAAGGCAATGTCGGTCGGCCCCAACTCGACCCCCATGCTGGCCGCCTCAATCGGTGAGCGGCCGGTGTGATAGTCGCGCGGGTCAAAACCGAGCAGACTCATCGTGCCCACATCGCTGCCGGGCGGATAGCCGTCGGGAATCGTGTGGGTCAGCCCCAGCCTGCCGCGGGCCGCAATCCGGTCCATATTGGGGGTGTGGGCATACTCGAGGGGAGTTTTATGACCCAGCTCCGGTACCGGCCAATCGGCCATGCCATCACCTTGCAGCACGACGTACTTCATACCAGCTTCCTCAGTCCGGGGTGCTCACCCCGTCACTCAGTCAACGATCCCGGCTGGGATCGGGGGTGCATCAGTGGCTACTGTTTTCCAGGGCACGAAAAATCGCGTCCCGGGCGTGTTCATAGTCGGCCGCCAGTTCGACCGGCCGGTTGGCGTAGCGCGAGGCGACGCCCCGCAGCTTGCCCTCGTGGTAGCGCCGCTTGAAATCGGTGAATTTGAGCCCGTGGGCGGTCGAGATGACAATGACACGCTCACGGGCGGTGATCACGCCGCGCTTGAGCAGCTTGAGCAGGACGGCCAGTCCGACCCCGGTGTGGGGGCAGTTGAACAGGCCGGTCCGATCAGCCAGGGCTGCGGCGTCGGCCAGCTCTTCTTCGGTCGCCTGCTCGACAATACTGCTCTCAAACGCCTTGAGGGTCTTGATCGCCTTGTGCACGCTGACCGGATCGCCGATCTGAATGGCCGACGCCAGGGTTTTTTTGGCCCGCACCGGCCGGTACGACTCAAAGCCCCGGACATAGCTGCGGTACAGCGGATTGGCCCGGGCAGCCTGGGCGCACACCAGGCGCGGCAGCCGATCAATCAGGCCGACATCCCGCAGGAGCAAAAATCCGCGACCAATGGCCGTGATATTGCCCAGATTGCCGCCCGGCACGATCACCACCTCGGGCACTTCCCAGTCAAACTGCTGGACGATCTCCAGCGAAATCGTCTTCTGGCCTTCCAGCCGCAGGCTGTTCATGGAGTTGGCCAGATAGATGTTTTCCCTGGTGCACAGCTCGCGCACGACCCGCATACAGCCGTCAAAGTCGGTGTCCAGGGACAGGGTCAGGGCACCGTTGGCCATGGGTTGAATCAGCTGGGCGGTCGAGACCTTGTTGCGGGGCAGAATAACGATGGCCGGAATGTCGGCCGCAGCACAATAGGCGGCCAGGGCGGCCGAGGTATCGCCGGTCGAGGCGCAGGCCACGGCCGGGATACGCGTCCCCTCGGCAATCATCTGCTTGACCATGGAGACCAGGACGGTCATGCCCAGGTCCTTGAACGATCCGGTATGGGCGGTCCCACACTGCTTGACCCACAGGTCTTCGAGCCCGATCTGATGGCCCAGCCGCTCGGCCCAGAACAGGTTGGAGCCGCCCTCATAGGTGGACACGACATTGCCGTTGTCGACCGCCGGGCACACCATCTCCTTCTTGCCCCACACCCCGCTGCCATAGGGGTAGGTGGTCCGTCGGTAGCGATCATCAAACAGCCGTTTCCAGTCCTCGGGCGGGCGGGTTCTGAGCGCATCCAGATCGTGCTGAACATCGAGCAGACTGCCACACTTGGGACAGTAATACATGATCTGATTGAGCGGCCACTGCCCGCTACAGCCGGATGCGCAGCCAAACCAGGCCCGAAACGGGGGCGGTGTCGATACAGCCAGAGGTTCAGCAAACGCGCCGTCAGCCATAAGACGTCCCTCCTTCTCCCCAAGGCTGCTAGCCGAGATTTTCTTCAATGCGGACGCACACCGCCTGGCCCTCGACGACCGGCAGCTGGTTCACCTGCCGGAGGGCGGCTTTGAGGTTGCGCTCACCCGCAGCATGGGTACGGATGACCAGGGGGACAGACGCGTCACTATTGCTGCGCCCGCGCTGAATGACCGAAGCGATGCTGATCGACTGCTCGGCCAGCCTGCCGGCAATGGCGGCCAACACTCCCGGCCGGTCGGCAACCTGGAAGCGGACATAGTACTCGCTCACGACCTCGTCCATAGGGCGGATCGGCGCGCTGCGCAACTCTTTCCAGGCATAGCCCAGGCCGGGCAGTTGACGGGCCGAGGCCAGGCCGCAGGTCCGGGTCGCGTCCAGAATATCCGAGACCACCGCCGCCGCAGTCGGCGGGCCACCCGCCCCACGGCCGAAATACAATGAGGAACCGAGGGCCTGGCCCTGGACAAAAATCGCGTTATAGGCGCCGCCCACCCCGGCCAGCAGGCTGCGCTGGGGCACCATAGTCGGATGGACGCGCAGCTCGACCAGACCGTCCTCCTGCTTGGCAATCGCCAGCAGCTTGATCTCGTAGCCGAATTCTCGGGCAAACAGGATATCGGTCTGGCTCAGCTGGCGGATACCCTCGGTGTAGACCGCGTCAAAGGGCACCCGCACGCCAAAGGCCAGCATGGCCAGCAGGGTCAGCTTCTGGGCTGCATCAATGCCGTCAATGTCGAAACTGGGGTCAGCCTCGGCCAGACCCTCGTCCTGCGCGCTGCGCAGGGCCGTCTCAAACTCGGCGTCCTGCTCCCGCATCATGGTCAGGATGTAATTACAGGTGCCGTTCACAATCCCGAACAGGGCGTGATTCTGGTCGGCCGCCAGACTCTCGCGCAGGGTGCGCAGAATGGGAATCCCGCCGGCCACACTGGCCTCAAAGCCGAGCGGCACGCCACGTTCTTCGGCCGCCGAAAAAATCTCCTCACCGTGCACGGCCAGCAGGGCCTTGTTGGCGGTCACCACCGCCTTGCCAGCCTCAAGAGCGGCCAGCAACAGAGAGCGGGCCGGCTCGGTGCCGCCGATCAGCTCAACCACCAGCTCGACTTCGGGATCGCGGGCCACCGCCCAAGGGTCTGTTGACAGACGGGCGCCGCTCAGGTCGGGGTGCGGTTTGGTATGAATGCTGCGGCTGGCCACATGGACGAGGCGTAAGCGGCAGTTCCGTTTGCGGGCCAGAGCGTCGGCGTTCTGCTCCAGCAGGCGGACAACCTCGCTGCCCACCGTGCCCAGGCCGATGAGACCCAGCCTCAGCTCACCCGCTGCCACGCCGACCCCACGTTTGCGTCGTTGACGGCACGCTTGTCCGCCCCGCCAAAGGCCCGGCGGATGCCCCGGATAGCCTGGCGGGTACGCTGCTCATTCTCAATCAGGGCGAAGCGGACAAAGTCATCCCCATACGGGCCAAAACCGATTCCCGGCGAGACCGACACCTTGGCCTCGGTCAGCAGGAACTTGGCGAAGTCCATGGAGCCCATTTCCCGAAACGGCTCGGGCACCGGAGCCCAGACAAACATCGTGCCCCGGGGCTTGGGGATATGCCAGCCCAGCCGTTCCAGGCCGTCGATCAGCACATCGCGCCGCACCAGGTAGCGCTGGCGAATCTCTTCGACGCAGTCCTGGGGTCCGTTCAGAGCGTGAATGGCCGCAATCTGTATGGGCTGGAAAATACCGTAGTCAAAATAGCTCTTGAGGCGGCTGAGGGCGGTCAGGGCTTCGGGGTTGCCGCAGGCAAAGCCGACCCGCCAGCCCGGCATATTGTACGACTTGGACAGGGTGAAAAACTCGACCCCAATATCTTTTGCGCCCGGCACCTGCAGAAAACTCGGCGGGCGGTAGCCGTCAAAAAACAGGTCGGCGTAGGCAAAATCGTGGACCACAAACAGATCATTGTCCCGCGCAAAATCGACCACGCGCTCAAAGAACTCCAGTTCGACGACCGTCGTGGTCGGATTATGGGGAAAGTTGATCAACAGCATCTTGGGTTTCGGCCAGCACTGACGTACGGTTTCCTGCAGCGAGGCGAAGAAGTCCTGGCCGGGCATCAGCGGCACGACCCGCAGGTCGGCGTTGGCCATCACAATCGAGTACTGGTGGATGGGATAGGTCGGGCTGGGACAGATGGCGACCTCACCCGGCCCCAGGATGGCCAGGGCGAGGTGTGACAGCCCCTCTTTTGAGCCGATGGTCACCACCGCTTCGGAGTCTGGATCGAGCTCAACATCGAAGCGACGCCGATACCAGTCACAAATCGCCGCGCGCAGTTTATAGATGCCGCGTGAGCTGGAGTAGCGGTGATTCTGGGATTTGTTGGCCGCCTCGACCAGTTTATCGACCACGTGCCGAGGGGAGGCCTGGTCTGGATTACCCATGCCAAAATCAATAATATCCTCGCCGGCCCAGCGGGCCTCCATCTTCATCTTGTCGAGGGTGGCGAACAGGTAGGGCGGCAGTCGTTTGATGCGGGGAAATTCCATGCGGGTTCAACCCACCTTTGCGTAAAACCTTTGGAACTGGGCGATCGTAGCACGCCCTGCGGTAGCGGTCTGTACGGATATAGTTGATTTCAGGCACAGGGTCAAACAACCCGGCCTCGCACCGCCGGCTCCGAGAACTCAGGACGCCTCCCCTGCCCGGTTCTCGGCTTTTTTCATCCGTACGCCCAGCGCATACACCTCCCGCCTGGACAGCCCGTGCCGCTGGCTCAGAATCCGGGCAATGTCTTTGAGCGCCAAGCCCTCGGCCGCAAGCTGGTCGATGTGGTGGCCGAGGGCCAAAGCGTCGAGTGGCGTCTGTTGTTCATCACAGCCGGCGACCAGGAGCGCCACCTCGCCCTTAATGGGCCGCCCGTGCAGGCGCGTTTGCAGCTCGCTCAGCCGACCGCGCAACACCTCTTCAAAGCGCTTGGTCAGCTCACGGCCGATGACTGCCGGACGGTCACCCAGGATGTCACACATGTCGGCCAGGCTTTCGGCCAGACGGTGGGGGGATTCAAACACCACCAGGGTGCGGGTCTCGGTCTGCAAACGCAGCAGGGCTTTACGACGCTGGCCCTGTTTGGCCGGCAGGAAGCCCTCGAAGGCGCACCGGTCGGTGGGCAGCCCACCGATGCTCAGCAGGGCGGTCAGCATGGACGGGCCGGGGACGGGCACGACGCACACGCCGGCCTGCCAGGCGCCCTGCACCAGGCGGTAGCCGGGGTCGGCAATACCGGGCGTGCCCGCGTCGCTGACCAGGCCGATTGACTGGCCGGCCCGCAGCTTGTCGAGCAGAGCCGGCGCTTTTTTGCGTTCGATCTGGTCGTAATAGCTGGTCAGCGGAGTGCTGATATTGTAGTGGACCAGCAGCCGGCGGGTGCGGCGGGTATCCTCAGCCGCAATCAGGTCAACCTCTTTGAGGACGCGCAGCGCGCGCAGAGTGATATCTTCGAGGTTGCCAATCGGGGTGGCCACCACGTACAGCCTGCCCGGCTCAGTCGCCTCGCTCGGGGGGGCCATGGTCTGCGCCTCGGCCCCTAGCCCATCAAGCCCTGGTTTGCCCCGCCGTCAATGGTGATATTCGCCCCATGAATGAACGCGGCTCTGTCCGAGGCCAGAAACAGGATCAGGTCGGCCACCTCTTGGGGCTGGCCGACCCGGCCGATCGGGGTCATCTTCTGCAAGGCTTCCTCAGGACTGCCGCTCTGGGGACTGAAGGTCGAGATGAAACGCTGGAGGCGTTCGGTCAGGATCGGACCCGGATTCACCCCCACCACCCGGACCTTCTTTTTGGAGCCCTCGTCGGCCAGCGCCTTGGTAAAATGGTTGAGCGCGGCGTTGGCCGCCCCGCCAATCATGTAGCTGCCCATCGGCTTGAGCGCGCCGGTGCCGATGACATTGACGATCACCCCGCCCTGCTGGTGCTGCATGTGGGGCAAGACCGCCCGCGCCATCCGCATGTAGCCAAAAAATTTGAGCGTCCAGTCGTCCAGCCAGGCCTCGTCCGGCAGCTCCAAAAAATCGCCCGGCCGCGCGCTGCCGGCATTATTGACCAGAATATCCACCCGCCCGAACTCCTGGATGCAGCGCGCCACGACCGCCGTGATCACCTCGGCCTGGGTCAGGTCGGCCGACATGGCCAGGATTTTCCCCGCCCCCTGCTCGCCGGCCAGCCTGAGCGTCTCATCCAGGGCGTCCTGACCCCGGGCGCACACCAGCACCGATGCACCCTCGGCAATGAGGCTGAGCGCCGTGGCCCGCCCAATGCCCTTGCTGCCACCGGTCACGATCGCGACTTTGCCCTCCAGATCGAGTTGCATACGCCCTCCTACACGGGTTTGAACTTGGGAAGATATACCTCGGGTTCATGCTCTTCAAAGATGACCTCGACCGGCATGCCGATCCTGATGTCTTCGTTGCTGACGTGCTCCAGGCTGCTGACCATGATGAGTTCGGGGTCTTCGTCGAGCTGAACCTGGACCACGTTGTACGGTACCTTTTCCCTGGCTGCGGGATGCACCGGATGGGTGATAATGGTGTACGAGTAGACCGTGCCCCGGCCGCTGACCCTGACCCACTCCCGGCCCAGGACCTCACACGGCCCGAACAGGTTGGGCGGATACCACTGCCCGGACTCCTTGTGGCGTTGCATCCATAGCTCGCCGCGCTGACAGCCATCCCAGTACGGCTGGGCGTCAAAGCTGGGAATAGGACGGGGGAAGTTGGGGGTGTCTGGCATGCCGTAGGTCCTCCTTTGTCAGCCTCTCCTTTATCGCATCGGCCGGGATGTCTCTAGGCCGTGTCCGTCGCCGGCCAGACGCCGCACCCAGTCTTTGAACAGCCGGCCGCGTTCCCGATAGTCCTTGAACAGCCCAAAACTCGGCGACGCCGGCGAGTGCAGGCAGATTTTTCCCGGCTCGGTATGCGCGTAGGCCAGCCGCACGGCACGTTCCATGCTGCTGACAAAAAAAGCGTGCGGCGCGGGCTGCAACGCCACCGCCGACCGGGCGCGGACCGCCTGCCAGATCCGCGCTCCGCTGGTCGGAAACAGCACCAAGTTCCTGATCCCGCCGCCGACCAGTCGCCCGGCCAGCTCGGAGAAGTCGAGGTGGCGGTCATGACCGCCCAGCAGGACGGTCTGCACGTCCGGGCCAAGGGCGGCCAAGTGGGCCAGGGTGACCTCAGGCACGGTCGCCAGCGGGGCGTTGTAGAAGCTGATGTCGCGGTAGGGACCGAGCCGCTCAAAGCGGTGCTCCAGAGCCTCGAAGCCGCGCACGGCCCTGCGCAGGGATTCGCCCCCGATCCCCAACAGCCGAGCCGTTGCGACTGCGGCCAGCACGTTGGGCAGATTGAAATCGCCCGGCAGCGGAATGTCTGCAACAGCCAGCAGCGGTTCTTCGCCGCCCGCTTCCGAGCGCCAGACGAGCCTGCCCGACGACACGAAACAGCCCCGGTCCAGGCGTCGCCGGGTCGAAAAGGGCAGAGTCCGGGCGCGGGAGTCGGCCGCCGCCCGGCTCAGCCGGACCGATTCGGCATTATAGATCAGATAATCCCCGGCCGATTGGAAGCGGGCGATATTCAGCTTGGCCCGCACATAGTCCTCGAAGCTCGGGTAGTAATCCAGATGGTCGGGCATGATGTTCAGCACCACGGCAATATGCGGGCTGTGGCGTAAGCCCTCCAACTGGTGCGAGGACAGCTCATGGACGAAAACGGTCCGAGCGTTGGTGTCGGCAAAGATATCGAGCGGCGGTCGGCCGATGTTTCCGACCAGCCGCGCGTGCATTCCGCCGCCCCGCAGGATGGCGTGGGTCAGGGCGGCGGTTGTACTTTTGCCCTTGGTGCCGGTAATGCCGATAATCGTCCCCGGGCAGTTACTGAAAAAGAGGGCGGTGTGTGAGGTGAGCTTGCCTTGGGCCGCAGCCCGCTGGATAGCGGGCAAGGTAGGAGGAATACCGGGGGATTTGATAACCACATCATAGTCGGCCAGGCTGTTCAGATAGTCCGCCCCCAGGTGAAGCCGCAGCCGCCCGGACTGGGCGCGGAGGCGGTCCTGGGCCGGCCCGCTCAGCCCATCGAACTCGGCCCGGTCAGCCACCCCAAAGCGTTTGCCGGGAAAACGCCGGCACAGAAACTCGAGGCTGGACAGCCCCTCCTGGCCCAGCCCCAGGATAAGGACCGACGGGGTTTCGAGAGCGGAAAACTTCACCGGCCGGCCTGCGCTTTCTGGGCCGCCGGGCCGATCTTCCGGTCAAGACCACGGCGCAGCAGCCCGACATAGGCTCGGGGCAGGCTGTGGCGCTCGCCCCAGCCGCCGAGCAGCTCGGCGGTCAGAGCGGCGAGGTCGGGAGACCGGGGCAGCACTTCGGCGGCCACATAACGCAACACCGCCGGCAGGGGCGCCGACCCGGCTCGGCGAATGCTGAGATACAGGGCGGCCAAAACCTCGCGGCTGGTTCCCACGCACTCGAACGGCCGGTGTTCGTGAAAGCCCAGCAGCTCGCGAATGAGGCCGACCGAGCGCTCGTCGGCAAACAGGTCGCGGCCAAAAATGGCGTGCAGCTCATCGGCCTCAAGAAAAGGATGTAAGGCGGTGAAGACAAACACACACTTGGCGCACTCACCGCACCAGGCGTCTTCCTTGAGCCTGCGGTTGCAGCTTTTGAACACCGAAAAATACTCGGGATAACGGGCGAACAGGCGGGTGATCTGCAATTCGTACAGGGGACGCAGGAGGCTGAAATAGTGGGCTCGGCTGGCCACATAGCGACGGCTGTACCACTGAAAGGCGCGCTCAAAACGGAGGGTTTTTGAATATTGGTGATTGACCCCGCTGCCCAGAAACCGGGCCGAGTCCTCCTCACTGCTGCGCTCATTGGAGACCACAATCCGGCGGTAGTTGCCCACCACCGCCGCCACCATCCCGAGCATGGCCAGGTAGGCCGAAAACGGCGTGTGGCCGTTCAGATAGCCGCCGGCGTTGAGCCGCAACAGCCTGGGATCAATCGCCCGGCTGACAATAATCGGGGCCGGGCAGGCGGCCAAATCGGCCAGGGCGCGCGCCGCCGGGGCCGGGTTCAGCAGCAGGGCGTTGAACGACCGCTGGCCGTCCCGCAACAACCGCACGCTGAGCGCGGAGTCTTTGCCGCCGCTGAGCAGCAGCAGATCCTGCTCGTCGTGCAGGGCCTGGGTGTAGACCGGTATTCGGGCGGGCGGGGCGTGGGTGCTGCTCAATCGCACAAAATCCGGCTGCTTGTAGTTGATGCGGTTGCGGTAAAAGAACTCCCGCATCCCGTGCAGCAGCAGATCTGTCCACCAGTCGATCTGCCGCGCGTCCAAATAACCGGCCTGGACAACAATCTGGGGCGAGCAGGTGGCCTTCCAATAGCTCAGCATCTCAATCAGGCCGAGGTGGAAGACCAGGTTGTTGAGGACGCACGGTTCAAGGCTGTCGAGCCGTGCGGGATTGACCACGTCGAGGCTCAGCTGGGGCTCAAAGACAATATCCGGCTCGACAACAAAACGGAAACCCAGCGTCCAGCGCCGCCCGCGGAGAGCGTGGGAGTAGCGTTCATACCTGAACTGCGGATAGCGGTTGCGCAGCCGCTCAAGTGTCAGGGCCATGGCTCAGACACACGCCAGGGCGGCCCGGGCGCTGCCCCACGACAGGGTCACCCCGGCTCCGCCGTGGCCGTAGTTGTGGACGATACGCCGACTGTTTCGCTCTTCGGCCTCAATCCGGCTGCCGCCCTCGCGGTAGGGCCGCAGCCCGGCATACGCCCGGCGGACATCGCCCAGCTCCAGACCGGGCAGGATGCGCTTGTTGCCGTGAATCACCAGGTGCAGCGCCCCGTTGTCGACCGTTTCGGTATAGATATTTCTCTCGGTCGTGCCGCCCAGCAGGGTCTCGGTTTTACGCGGATATACATAAAACCCGTCGGCGTTGATCGACCAGTCCATGTCGGGTCGGGGGCCGACGACCACGACTTGGCCCTTGATCGGGATCAGCCGTTGGTCGTGACACAGCCGGCGCGAGCCCAGGCCGGTACAGTTGAAAATAACCTCGGCCGGCAGACCGGCCAACTGCTCCAGGTCGGTGAACGGCTGGCCGACAACCACGACACGGCCCGTGTTTTGCTCGAACCGGGCCATCAACCACGTCAGGTACACGGGCATGTCAATAAAAAAGCTCACGTATCTCCAGCCAAAGGCGTAGCCGCCGGGCACCTCGGGCCGTTCCAGGATGCGTACCTGCTGCATCACTGACAGATAGTCGGCCGGGGGCCGGGGCGCGCTGCTGGCCTCCCAGTGGACGTGTTTACGCACGCCCGCAACCGCGCCAGCCTCGGCTAGCACCCGCTCAAACGCGGTCCAGCTGTCTTCGAGGAGGCGCCGGGTGTGTGCGGTATAGCCCACCGCGTGGGGCTTGAAACTGGCGCCGGCTTTGACCGAGGTGGTGTGCAGCGGCAGACGGTCGGTGTACAGGCTAACGGTCCAGCCGCGCTGTTGGGCCACAAGAGCCGTGCTCAGGCCAAGCACCCCGGCGCCGAGAACCGCAACATGCATGGCGTCTCTCCGCTGGTCGGGATACCGTTCAGCCCTCTACCCGCCGGGAGACAGACACAGGCGGGGCGTGGGGCTGCCATGGCTAGTGGCTATGCGCCGCCTTGGCCGCGGTCTTACCCTTGGTGGGACCGTGATCGCGCGAATGGGCGTGGCGGCGGAAATTCTTGCTGTCGGTGCTCTTCTTATGGCTGTGGCCGTGAGTGTGGTCATGGCCGTGCGAGGGCGGCGCATAGCTGGGTTCGGGCAGGCCACGCTGCTTGCGCACCTCGGCCGCCTTGGCCGTGGTATCGTCAAACTCGTTGCCCCGGCCGACGCTGTGGGCGGCAAAGCGCTTCACCGAATATTCGTCCATGTGGCACGACAGCGGGACCTGCGGGTAGCGCATGCACAGGGGCCGCTGGTGCTGATTCTGAGGGCTGGGCCGGGGCTGTTGTCCGGCGTGGACATCAACCGCGCCGGAGCTGATGGCAAAGGCCGACACAATCCGGGGGGCGCGTTTGCCGCAGCTCGGACACGCCTTCTTTTTGTTGGACTCACGCATTGAGCTTAACTCCTCAAAGGTGAGCTGACAGGCGACGCAGTGGTATTCGTACAGCGGCATGGGTCTTCTCCCGGGGAGGCCTATTCGATCGGCGTGGGCGCGTGCGGAAACTCGACCCAGTCTTCGGGGTCGTGCGAAATCCAGACGCTGGCCTCGTGCAGGTCGCGCAGGGCCTTGATGCGCTGAATCGACAGCGAGGACTGCGCCGGATCGGTGTCCAGCGGCATACCGGCCAGGGTGTCGAACTGCATCCGCAGGTGGAGGGTATCGCCAACGAGCAGGATGGAGCGGTTGGGCAGGTGGACGTACAGCGAGCTTTCGCCCGGCGTATGGCCCGGGGTCTTGAGCAGGTGCAGGCTGCTGTCGCCAAACACGTCGAAATCGCCCTGTAACTCCAGCCAGTCGAAATTGCGGGTCGGCACGATATCCTTGAACACGAACACGTCCCGCAGGTGCGTATCCGGCCAGTAGGCGTAGCGCAGCTCGTTTTCCATGATCAGGAACTTGGCGTTCGGAAAGGCGTGCAGATAGCCGGTGTGGTCGAGGTGCAGGTGGGAGACGATCACGTATTTGATATCGTCCATCTTGTAGCCCAGGGCCTGAATCTGGCGGTCGAGCAACAGCTCTTTGGGATAGTTGATCTGCAGGGCTTCGGCGAACGGTCCCCAGTGGCCGACCGGGTCATCGGCCGCAGCCGGATGGCAGCCGGTATCGAACAGGACCAGACCCTTGGGGTGTTCGATCAGATAGGCCGGACACGGAATCTCCACCAGATCGTCAGCCCCGCCGTGGGCCAGCAGGCTCTGGGGCACGGTCAGGGTTGCGTTGGGCAAGGCCCACATCTTGGTCGCTGTTCCATTCGCCATGGCTTCCTCCTTTGCCCTCAGCCGGGAGTGTTCGGGTCGGCTGAAATGCTAGTCCAAGCCGCTCGCCAGTGTCAAGCGTTTGAGCCCTAGCGTGCCTTGGGCAGCCCCAGCACCCGCTCGCCAATCACTCCGCGCAGAATCTCGTTCGTCCCGGCGGCGATCGTGCCGCCCCGCGCGCTCAGCATCCGATACGACCAGCGGGCCTGATCGACCGCAAACGGCGAGCCCTTGGCCAGCACCGCATACGGTCCCAAGAGTTCCATGGCAAAGTCCACGACCCGCATATTCAGCTCGGTGGAGATGATCTTGGAGAACGAACCCTCGGGTCCCGGCGGCTGGCCGTGGAGCTGGCGGGTCAGCCGCCGCAGCTCGTTGTACTTGACCGCCTCGGCCTCGATCGAGAACTGGGCCAGCTGTTGGCGCACGGCCTCGTCCTCAATCGCCGGACGCCCGTTCAACTCGACCCGGCGGGCGACCTCGTGCAGCTGGGGCAGGAGCTTCTCGAAGCGATAAAAGCTGCTGCTCGACACCCGCTCGAACATGAGGGTCGTAATCGCCACCATCCAGCCCTGGTTGAGGTCTCCGACCAGATTCTCCTTGGGCACCCGCACGTCCTCAAAAAAGACCTCGTTGAACTCCGCATCGCCGTTGATCTGGACCAGCGGGCGGACCGTCACGCCGGGGCTGTGCATATCGACCAGGATATAGCTGATGCCCTTGTGTTTGGGAGCGTCGGGGTCGGTCCGGACCAGCACAAAACACCAGTCCGAGTACTGCGCCCAGCTTGTCCACACCTTCTGGCCGTTGACCACGAACTGGTCGCCGTCTTCAACCGCCCGGGTCTGGATCGAGGCCAGATCCGAGCCCGAGCCCGGCTCGGAATAGCCCTGACACCAGATGTGCTCGGCCGGCAGAATCTTGGGCAGAAAGCGTTGCTTCTGGGCCTCCGTGCCCCAGTGCATCAGAGTTGGCCCGAGCAGCGAAATCCCGCTCAGGTTCACCCCTTGCGATACACCCAGACGACTCATCTCCTCGTTAAAGATGGCCTGTTCGAGCAGCGATGCTCCGCGCCCGCCGTACTCCTCGGGCCACCACAGGCCGACCCAGCCCCCCTCGTGCAGCTTCTGATGCCAGTCCAGGCCGCGCTGCCAGCGTTCTGCGGGCTCCAGGTCTTCGTCCTTGCCGCCCCGCAGGTCGTCCGGCACATTGGCCTCCATCCAGGCCCGCACGTCGTCACGAAACTGTTCTTCTGCCGGTGAATAGCTGAAATCCATGTCTGGCTCCTTGGCTCCTTCAGGCCGGACCGAAGTGGCGCAGGGCGACCGCCCCATTGAGACGAACGCATTGCCCAGCCTGATCGCCTGCCTTATAGCCCACTCCGACCAAAAAAGCGAAGCGTACCGTGGGCCCGCATAGCGCCACGCATATCTTGCAGCCCCTGCCCGTGGCCAGTACCATGCCCCCACCTGCCCCGCTGAGAGGAGAGCCATGGAATTCACCTTTAGTGAAGAGCAGCGCCTGCTTCAAGACAGCCTGCGCCAGTACGCCAAGGAAAAACTGCTGCCCAAATACGCCCACTGGGATGCGGGTCACACGATCAGCCGTGACGAGCTGCGGGAGGCGGCCGCACTGGGCATCTTCGGGCTGCGAGTGCCGGAAAAGTTTGGCGGCCAAGAGGTCGATTACGTCACCTGCGGCCTGATGACCGAGGAGCTGTCACGGGGCGACTTCAACTACAGTCTGTATATCCAGCTGGGCCTGATCGCCTCAGAACTGCTGGCCGACTACGCCCACCCCGAGGTCCAGGCCGAGTGGCTGACCCGACACGCCCGGGGCGACGCGGTTATCGCCTTTGGCCTGACCGAGCCCAGCGCCGGCTCAGACGCGGCCCGCATCACCACCCGGGCCCAAAAGATGGGCGACGACTACGTCATCAGCGGCGAAAAAGCCTCCATCACCTTTGCCGGCTATGCCGACGCCTGCATTGTTTTTGCCCGCACCGGTGAGCAGGGCGCCCACGGCCTGTCGGCCTTTCTGGTCCCGCTCGACAGCCCGGGCGTCAGCCGCCAGGTGTATAAGAGTCCGGGCGAACGGCTGACCCAGCGCGGCTCGCTGTTTTTTGACGGGGTGCGGGTGCCGGCCCGCAATCGGGTCGGCGATGAGAGCCGGGGTTTTCAGCAGGCCATGGTCGCCTTTGATTTCAACCGGGCGATTATCGGGCTGGCCTGCGTTGGCGCCGCCCAGCAGTCGCTGGACGAGACTATCGAGTACACCAAGGGCCGGATCGTCTTCGGCAAGCCGCTGGCCACCTTTGAAGGCGTGGCGTTCCAGATTGCCGAGCATCTGAGCCTGCTCGAAGCGGCGCGTCTGGTGTCCTACAAGTGCCTGTGGCTCAAGGACCAGGGCCGCAAACATACCAAAGAAGCGGCCATGGCCAAATGGATGGGGCCCAAGTTCTCGGCCGAGGCGATTCACGCCTGCATCATTCTGCACGGCCATTACGGCTACAGCATGGACGCGCCGCTGGAACAGCGCTGGCGGGATGTGCTGGGTCTGGAGATCGGCGACGGCACGCCGGAGATCATGAAGGGCATTGTCGCCCGCGAGGCGTTCGGACGGGAGTATACCGCCTATCGGTCCTAGGGGCTCCGACCGGGACGGACGAACCGCCCCGGTCGGCTGTCACCGCAGGGCTAGGCCAAAAAGCGCCGAACCCGCTCGACAAAGGCCTCGGTCTGTTCGATCTCGGGCCGGTGGCCACAGTTGTCGAAGACGACCAGCTCGGAGCCCGGAATCGCCTTGTTATAGGCTTGACCCGCGCTCAGCGGGACAACGTCGTCGTTCCTGCCCCAGATGATGAGGGTCGGCAGGTCTTTTGCCCCGGCCAGCAGGGGCCCCAGGCTGGGGTAGAACATATACGGCTCCCAGGCGATACGGGCGGTCTCGGCCCGCGCGTCTTCCCAGGCTTCGTACTGCTCGGGGGTTTGCTCGCCGCCGTACAGTTTGGCGAATTCCGGGGTGTTTTCCATGTCAGCAACGCTGGCATCGAGATAGGCCCGGGCGGTCACCACAAACATGTCCTTGATCTCGCCCTCGGGCGGTCGAATGCCGGTTGCGCCGACCAGCACCAGACGCCGGAATTGGGCAGCGTTGGCGGCCGCCATTTCCGCCGCAACCCAGCCGCCCAGCGAAAACCCGATGACGTTGGCCGGAGCCAGCCCCCTGTCCTGGATCGCCTGGGCGTAAAAACCGGCCAGGTCGCGTACATTGTTGACCCACTCGACCCGGGGCGATTTTCCGAAACCCGGGTGGTGGGGGATCATGAGCGTATGCGTCCGGGCCAACTCTTCATGCCAACTGGTAATGCCCGGGTGTCCCAGTTCCTCGTGCAACACGAGCAATGCGGGGCCGGAGCCCCCTGTCGTCACTACCAACTCGGTACCAGCAACCTGGACCGTTTCGTCTTGCCATCCTTGTGTTTCTGCCAATGGATGTCCTCCTTTCCAGTCTGTTTAATGGGCTGGGGGTGAGGCAGGCTGAGACTCGCGCCGGCAGGCTTCGATCTCGGTGCGGGTGAAGACAGTCAGGACGGGCAATGCCTCGCCGAGCGCCGCCCGGATGTTGTTCAGCCCGTCGTTCTCTTCACGGTCAACCAGGACCAGGGCGCCCCGGACATCTAAACCGCCCTCCCGACAGGCCTCAATTGCCTTGATGGTCGAGCCGCCGGTCGTCGCCACGTCGTCGAGCACAAAGACCCGGTCGCCGGGCCGGGCGCAGCCCTCGATCCAGCGCCGCGCCCCGTGGGCTTTGGGTTCTTTGCGGACGCTGAAGGCCTGGATCGGATCGGCCTGCCCGGCGCTGTAGTAGGCCAGGGCCAGGGCCAGGGGATCGGCGCCCTGGGTCAGTCCGCCACAGGCCACCGCGCGGCCCTTGAGCATGTCGTACAGCAGCTGGCCGACGAGCGGCAGGCTGTGAGCCTGAAAGGTCGTCAGTTTGCACTCCAGATAATAGTCGCTCAGCCGGCCCGAGGCCAGCCGAAACTGCTTGACCGGGTCCCAGCGGTAGGACTGCTCGACCAGGGCGGCCAATAACTGCTGTCGTGCGTCTGGCATGGATGTCGTGCTCCTCACGAGCAAGATCCATTGCCACAAACCTTGCCCCTAGGCTGCTGTAGCGTAAACCGCGCTTCCCATCAATAGGGCGACGGATTTTCCGGCCCGGCTCGACAGGCCAATCCGTCAGCGGATAGGATACCCACCGGTCAGCTGAAATCGGCGGGGCCGGACGCCATGCACCCTTCCCCCAGTCGTTTGGATTTTTCACCCCGAGACGCTGCCGAGCAGTCCCCCATGCGAACCTCTCCGCCGCCCCTGAGCGTTCCGAGCCCCCGGCGCATTCTGATCGTTCTGCTCGGGGCAATCGGCGATGTCACCAGAGCCCTGCCGCTGCTGATGCGGGTTCGACACGCCTATCCCGACAGCCATATTGCCTGGGCGGTCGAGCCGGCCGCAGCGCCGCTGCTGGAGTATCATCCGGCCCTGAACGATGTCCTGATCTACCACCGGGCGCGCGGCCTGCGGGCTTTCATTCCTTTTCTACGCGCGGTTCGAGGCCAGGGTTTTGATCTGGTGCTCGACCTGCAACGCCACGCCAAAAGCGGTCTGGTCAGCTGGTGGTCGGCCGCACCGGTGCGGCTGGGTTTCCACCGCGTGAACACCAAGGAGGGCAACTGGCTGTTCAATACCCATGCCATCGAACCGGTGGCCGATTTTTCGCTCAAGCTGGGCCAGTATCTCAAGTTTGCCGAGCGTCTAGGACTGGAGGAACCCCCGGCGGTGGAGTTCGGGCTCCGCCTGCGTCCCGAAGAGGAGCGACGGGTCGAGCGGCTGCTGGGCGATACGTCGCAGCCGTTTGCCGCCTTTTTCCTGGGTTCGCGCTGGCCGAGCCGCTTCTGGTTCCCCGAATCGACCGCCCAGGTGGCACGGGCGCTGCGCGCCAAGCACGGCCTGGGGGTGGTTCTGCTCGGGGGCCCGGACGAGGTGGCGTTTGCCCAGACGGTCAGGCGGGCGGGCGGCCCGGGGGTCACCGACCTGAGCGGCCAGACCAGCCTGCGCGACCTGATCGGCATCTTCACGCGCTGTCGCCTCGCCTTCGGACCCGACTCGGGACCGATGCATATCGCGGCCGCCAGCGGCGCGCCGGTGGTCTCGCTGTGGGGGGCAACCAGCCCGGTCCGCTCGGCGCCCTGGGGTTCGCAGCAGTGGGTGATCACCGGACCTGCGGCGTGCAGCCCGTGTTATACGCGGCAGTGCCGCATCGGCCGCCGCTGCATGCAGCGCATCCGGCCGTCCCAGGTCCTCGAGGTTATTGAGCGGGCCCTCGGCAGCTGATAGCTGATAGCCCTACATGATGTCACCGCCGAATATTCTCGTCCTGCTGATCGACTGCTTGCGGGCCGATGCCCTCTTCGGCCAGGGACGTGGTTGCCAGACCCCAACCCTGGATCGGCTGGTCCGCTCGGGAGTCAGCTGTACCCAGGCTGTCTCGTCGGCCTCTTCGACCACACCGTGTGTGGCCAGTCTGCTGACCGGCACCTATTCCTTTGTCCACGGCATACGCTCCATCTTCGGGCTCAAGCTGAGCCCCCAGGTGCCCTCCCTGGTCGAGGTCTTCAAGGCCCACGGCTATCACACCTATGCCGAGGTCAGCGGGCCGCTGTTCCCCGAAACCCGGCTTGACCGGGGTTTCGACACCTACGACTTCCGCGACGGCCCGGCCTATCTGTCGACCGACTGGGGAACGGACTTGCGCCACCGCCTGCAAACCGCCTACCACCAGCCGTGGTTCGGGTTTCTGCACCTGTGGGAACTCCACCACCACCGGCATATTCTGCCCCGGTTCCGCAGCCGGGCCTACGGGCGCAACCGCTATGAGCGGGCGCTGTCGTGTCTGGATGACCAGTTGGCTTCGGTGATCGATCTCCTGCCGCCCAATACGATTGTCGTCGTCCACGGCGACCACGGCGAGAAGCTGGTCAAGACCGATCTCGGCTACCGGACCTATCGCCTGCTGCGCGACGTCTTCGGCCCGTCCATCGCCAAGCGCGAGGGACACGAGATGGACGTGTACGAAGACCTGATTCGGGTACCGCTGGTGTTCTCCTTCCTCGGTCCCGCGGCCCACCCCCAGCTCCCCGCCGGGCAGACCGTCACGCAGCCGGTGCGCCAAATTGATGTGCTGCCGACCCTGCTCGAGCTGGCCGGACTGACGCCGCCGGACGACATCCACGGTCGCAGCCTGGTTCCGGCCCTGGCCACAGACACGCCGCTCGGGCTCGAAGCCTACCTCGAAGCCTTCCTGCGCATCCACTCCGATCCGCGCGACCGCCGGGTCGGCTGGCGGACGGCGGAGTGGAAATATATCTATGCGCCGGAAAATCCCGAGCTGCCCGAAGAACTCTATCAGTTGACGGCCGATCCGGGCGAACGACACAACCTGATCGAGACCCAGCCCGAGGTTGGGCTCAGACTCCGCCAACAGATCGAACGCCTGCAAAACGGCCCGCTGGCCGCCAATCCGGGCCAGCAAATGAGCGCCGACGAACGGCGTGCGCTGGAGAAGCGCATGGCCGATCTGGGCTATCTGTCATAGGCTCGGCATGTGTCGCCCGGAGTAGCGTAGCGTGGCAGTCCCTCCCCTCTCCCCCGTCTTTTGTGTTGCGGACAGGCCGGACCTGAGCCAGCGCCTGCCAATCGCCCCGCAGGACTGGGGTTCGAGCCATCTGCTGAAACAGGACAAAGACACGACCGTCAGCCTGGTGTCCCTGCCCCTCGGCGCGGTGGTCACCAAGCATCACCGCTTACAGCGCTGGGGCCGGATCGGCGAGGCGCTCCTGCACGGCTCGCCAGCCCAGCGATCCTGGCAGGGCGCAAAGCTGCTCCAGGAGCACGGATTCTGTGTGCCACGCCCCCTGGCCGTGCTGGAGCGACGCCAGGCCGGGCTCGTCCGGGAGAGCGTGTATGTCAGCCAGGGGCTGGTCAGCCAAGTCGGCCTGGACCGCTACTGGCGGGAACACCACGCCGGCTGGTCGGTCGCCCACCAGCGGCGCTTCCTGGCCGCCCTGGCCGACTTCCTGCGCCGCTTTCACGCCGCAGGCCTGTACGTCGGAGACATGAAAGACGCCAACCTGTTTGTCGAGACGGTCCAGGGTGCGGACCGAGACGGAGACTGGCGTTTTTATCTGGTCGATCTCGACCGGGTGCGCCACTTTCCGCGCCTCAGCCTCCAGCGCCGGCTCAAGAACTTAGTCCAACTGGAGCGGACGCTCGGTCGTCGGCTTCGCCTGAGCCAGCGCGTCTTCTTCTTCTACCGCTACTTGGGCACCCCCCTCCCCCCCTCTCAGGCTCGTCGGGATCTGTTGCGCCGACTCGTCAGGCTGCGGGACAAGAAAGATAGAGAGTACACCCGTCGCCGGGCGCGCCGGCGCTCGGACGCGGACCGGCCGTCCGACGCGGCGCTGGAGGCCGACCTCCAGCGGGCACCGATCTCGTGCTGTATTGTGTGTTTTAACGAAGCCGCCCACATCCGCCGCTGTCTGGAAAGCGTCAAGTGGTGCGATGAGATTGTTGTTGTCGATTCCTTCTCCACCGACCAGACCGTACAGATCTGCCGGGAGTACACGCCCCACGTCATCCGGCGCGCGTGGCCCGGCTTTGTCGAGCAGAAGCGCTTTGCGCTGGGCCAGACCAGCCACGAGTGGGTGTTGAATATCGACGCCGACGAAGAGGTCTCACCGGCCCTGCAACAAGAGATTGTGACGATCCTGGAGCGCGACGATCCTGCGGTTGACGGCTTTTACATCCCCCGTCTGGTGTATTACCTGGGCCGCTGGTGGTGGCACGGCTGGTATCCCAGCTATCGGCTGCGCCTGTTCCGCAAGACCAAGGTAAGCTGGGGAGGGGTGAACCCGCACGAAAAAGTCCTGCTGCGCGGTCAGGCCGACCGTGTAGCGGGCAATATCTACCACTACACCTACGACGATATCACCGATCACCTGCGGACGGTGAACGACCTGACCGACATCGCCGCCCAGGAGTTGGCCCAGCGTGGCGTCCGGGTTCATGTGTGGGATATCCTGTTCCGCCCGCTGTGGCGCTTTGTGCGTTTTTATGTGCTGAGCGGCTGTATGCGGGACGGCCGGGCAGGGTTCTTTGTGTCGGTCACCGCCGCTTTGTACACCTTTCTCAAATACGCCAAGCTGTGGGAACACACGCTGGGCAAGCCACCCCATGCACAGACGCGACCGACGGGCCGTTCTGCATATTGACCCGGAACGGGACTGGGGCGGCGGGGAAACCCAGGTCCTGGGCCTGACCCGCTACCTGCACCAGGCCGGCCATCGGTCGGTCGTCGCGGTTGCGCCGCATGGCGCGCTGGGGCGGCGCCTCAGCCAAGCCGCTCTGCCCCAGTGTGGGCTGCGGGTGCGCAACGATTTCGACATGCTGGCCGGCCTGCGCCTGCGCCGCCTGGTGCGAACCGGAGGCTATGAGCTGGTCCATTTCCATACTGCCCGGGCTCACGCCTTGAGCCCGTGGCTGCACGGCCTGGGAGTCAAGCGGGTCGTCACCCGCCGCATGGACTATCCGCTCAAGCGGGGCGGCTGGCAGCGCTTTCTGTACCACACCGGCGTCGATGTGGTGGTGGCCATTTCTCGTCGGGTGGAGTCGGCCCTGATTGCCGGGGGTGTCCCGCCGGCCCGCATCCGCCGCATTCCGAGCGGAATCGATACCACCCGTTTTACGCCCGACCCGCAGGCCCGGGAACGCATCCGTCGCCACTACGGCCTGGGCAGTACGGACTTCCTCGTCGTGTCGGTCGGGGCGCTGGTCGAACGCAAGGCCCAGACTGTGCTGATTGAGGCTGCCGCTCAGCTCCACCGCCAGGGGCTGCGGCTGTCCTACCTGCTGTGCGGCGACGGCCCCCACCGCCAGCGGCTGGAGGCCCAGACGCGGGCCGCGGGTTTGGGCCTCCAGGTCTATTTCCCGGGGTTTTGCAGCGAGGTTCCGGCCTATCTGGCGGCCGCCGATGCGGTTGTCCACGTTCCGTACTGGGAAGGCTTGGGGGTGGCCGTTATGGAGGCCCTGGCCGCCGGCCGGCCGGTTATCGCCAGCCGGGTCGGGGGGATTCCTGAGCTGGTTGAGGATGGCCACACCGGCCTGCTCATTCCGCCTCAGGCACCGAGCGCGCTGGCTGCGGCGCTGGCCGAACTGGTCCACAAGCCGGCCCTGGCCGACCGCCTGGGGCGGGCCGGCCGGCAGCGGGCGCTGGCCCATTTTGATATCCGGGCTATGGCACGCGCCAACGCGCTGCTGTATGACGAGTTGCTCACACGGTGAAATCATGGCCCAACACCTGTCCACACGCCCTGACGCCCCACCCGTCCCGAATATCCGCGCCGTGCTGGAGCGCTTTTCCCAGGTACGTGTGCTGGTAGTCGGTGATGTGATGCTGGATCGCTACATCTGGGGGCAGGTCGAGCGGATTTCTCCCGAGGCCCCGGTGCCGATCGTGCGGGTCACCGACGAGAGCCTGCGGGCCGGCGGAGCCGGCAACGTCATCACCAACATCCGCGCCCTGGGTGGCCAAGTCATCGCCTGCGGCCTGGTTGGTCGGGATCGGCACGGACGCCGCCTGGTGCACGAGCTGGCCGCCAGCGGGGCCGAGGTCAGCGGCGTCCTGACGAGCCGCAGCATGACGACGATCACCAAGACGCGGATTATCGCCCATAGCCAACAGGTCGTTCGGCTGGATCGCGAGCCGCACCGGACGGTCGAGAGCCGGCTCCGAGCTCGGCTGCGCGCCTTTGTTCGTGGTCACATTGAGGAGTGCGACGTGGTCGTGGTGTCCGACTACGGCAAGGGGGCGATTGACGCCGAGCTGCTCGACCTGTTGGCCACCTCACACCGCCAGCACGGATTTGTGTATGTGATCGACCCCAAACCGCCCAATTTCGCCGCCTACCGGGGGGCGAGTCTGGTCAAACCCAACCTGGCCGAAGCCAGTCAGGCCGCCGGCCTGGCCATTCATGACGAGACCAGTCTGGCCGAGGCAGGCGCGCGACTGCTCGACCGGTGGGATACCCCGGCAGTCCTGATCTCGCGCGGCGAGGGCGGCCTGAGCCTGTTTCAAGCGGGCAAAACGGTCCGCCATTTCCCGACTATGGCGCGCGAGGTTTTTGACGTTACCGGAGCCGGGGACACCGTCCACGCCACCTGTGCGCTGGCCCTCGGGGCCGGCACCTCTCTGGAGGCGGCAACCATCTTCGCCAACCATGCGGCCGGTGTCGTGGTCGGCAAAGTCGGCACCGCCACGGTCAGCCCGGCAGAGCTGCGGGCGGTCCTATGTGAGACATACCCATGCGCAGTATGACAGGCTATGGAAGCGGCAGCGCAGCCTTTCCGGGTGGACGGGTGAGCGCTGAAATACGGACGGTCAACCATCGCTTTTTGGAAATGAAGATGTCGCTGCCGCGCCTCTTTCTGCCCTGGGAAGATGAGTTCCGGCGCCAGCTGAGCGCGCAGGTCGGCCGCGGTCGGCTTGAGCTGTCGCTCAATCTGAGCGGACGGACGCCGCACACCTCCACAGTCTCCCTCAACCGCGACCTGGCTCGGGCCTACCGCCTGGCGTTCAGCGAGCTGCAAAAAGAACTCGGCATCGACACCCCGCTCGACCTGCGGCTGCTGGCCTCGCGGCCGGAGCTGTTCCAGGTCAGCGTCCAGCCCCAGCTCAGTCAGACCGAGCTTGGAGCGGCCAAAAAAGCGGTTGACAGGGCCCTGCGTAGCCTGGAGCGCCAGCGTAGCCGGGAGGGCAGATTTCTGCGCCGCGAGCTGCGCGGCCGGCTCCAGACCTTGAGCCGGTTTGGACGGGCGGCCGCCCGCCGTAGCGGCCGGAGCCAGACGGCCGCCCGCCGGCGGCTGGCCGAGCGGGTCCAAACCTTTTTGGCTGACACCCAGCTCGACCAGTCGCGCCTGCTCCAGGAGGTGGTGGTAGCCACCCAGAAGAGCGATATCACCGAAGAGCTGGTCCGTTTACAGAGCCATGTGGAGACCATGATGGATCTCATTGCCAGCCATGAACCGGTCGGCAAACGCCTGGACTTTCTGCTGCAAGAGATCAACCGCGAGGTCAATACGATCGGCGCCAAGGCCGATGACGCCCCGCTCCGCCATTTGGTCGTTGAGGCCAAAGAGGAGGTAGAAAAATTGCGCGAACAAGTGCAGAATGTAGAGTAACTGTATGTCGCGTCAGGCTCACCGTTTCTGCTTTCCCCGACAGGGGGTGCTTTTTCTGCTCTCGGCTCCTTCCGGAACGGGCAAAACCACGCTGGCCCAGCGGCTGCTGGAGCGGGTGAGCGGGCTGTCGGTCTCGGTCTCGTATACTACCCGCCCGCCCCGGCCCGGAGAGGTCGACGGACGGGCGTATCACTTTGTGAGCGAAGCCGAGTTTGCGCGGTTGCGCCGAGCCCACGCCTTTGTCGAATGGGCCGAGGTCCACGGCGCGCTGTACGGTACTGCCCACGCCGTCCTCGACGCCGCCGTGTCACGTGGCCGCGACCTGCTGCTTGAGATCGATGTCCAGGGGGCGCGACACATCAAAAGCCGTTATCCGCAGGCAGTGGCGATTTTTATTCTGCCACCGTCATGGCAGGAGCTTGAGCGACGGCTGCGAAAACGCGCCACCGACTCGGCCCAGACCATTGCCCGACGCCTGACCCGTGGACGCCAGGAGGCTCGCCAGCTGGCCCGGTATGACTACTGCGTGGTGAACGAGCAACTCGACGAGACCGAGGCCGACCTCGTGGCTATCATCCGAACCGAGCGGACCCGCATTGCCCGCTTCACCCAGTCGGTGACGCTGCAAAGTCTGCTCGGCCCGCAGCCGGACTGCTCTTCAACCGCCCCGACCCTGGTCTCGCCCGACGGATACGAACAGCCATGACCCACCAACAGCTGATCGACACCATTCAGACCTACCATCCGGACGCCAACACCGACCTGCTGGCCCGGGCCTACACGTTCTCGGAACGCATGCATCAGGGCCAGAAGCGCCGCTCCGGGGAGCCCTACTTCGTCCACCCGGTTGAGGTCGCCAAGCTTCTGACCACGATGAAGCTGGACGTGCCGACGGTCATCACCGGCCTGCTGCACGACACGGTCGAGGATACCCTGACCACCCTGGAAGAGGTCGAGCAGCAGTTTGGCACCGAAGTGGCCGGTCTGGTCGATGGGGTGACCAAGATCAGCCAGATCCATTTCACCACCCGCGAAGAACGCCAGGCCGAGAATTTCCGTAAAATGATCCTGGCCATGGGCCGTGATATCCGGGTAGTGCTGGTCAAGCTCGCCGACCGGACCCACAACATGCGCACCCTGTCCTATCTGTCGCCGAACAAGCGGCGCGAGATTGCCGCAGAAACCCTGGACATTTATGCTCCCCTGGCCCATCGGCTAGGTATCTACTGGCTCAAAAGCGAACTCGAAGACAACGCCCTGCGCTACCTCCACCCCGAGGTCTACCGGCAGCTCAAACGCGATATCGCCAAGAAAAAAACCGAGCGGGCGGCCTATATCGACGAAGTCATCAGCATTCTGCAAGCCAAGCTCGACCACGCCCGGATTTCGGCCGATGTCCACGGCCGGCCCAAGCACTTCTACTCCATCTACCAGAAGATGGAGTCCCAGAACCTGCTGTTTGACCAGATTTATGACTTGGTAGCGTTTCGGATTATCGTCAATTCGGTCAGCGAGTGCTACGGCGCCCTGGGGATTGTCCACAGCCACTGGCGACCGGTTCCCGGCCGCTTCAAAGACTACATCGCCCTGCCCAAGGCGAACAGGTATCAGTCCCTGCACACCACCGTGATCGGTCCCTACGGCGAGCGCATCGAGGTGCAGATTCGGACCCACGATATGCACCGGATTGCCGAGGAGGGCATTGCCGCCCACTGGACGTATAAAGAGGGCCGTCGGGTGGTGGAGGAAGACCAACGCTTCTCCTGGCTGCGCCAGCTCCTGGAGTGGCAGCAGCAGGTTCAGGACCCGGCCGAATTTCTACACACGGTCAAGGGCGACCTGTTCACCGAAGAAGTGTATGTGTTCACCCCAAAGGGCGACCTGCACGATTTTCCGCAGGGAGCTTCGGCCGTGGATTTCGCCTACCGGGTCCACTCCGAGGTCGGCAACCACTGTACCGCAGCACGGGTCAACGGCCGTCTGGTGCCGCTGCGCTACCAGCTCCGCAACGGCGATACAGTAGAGATTGTGACCAAGCCCTCCCAAACGCCGAGCAAGGACTGGCTCAAACTCGTCAAAACGCCCAAAGCCCAGGCCCGGATTCGGCAGTGGGTCAAGGCCCAGCAGCGCGAGCGCAGCGTTGCCCTGGGTCGCGAACTGCTGGAGCGCGAGCTGTCCCGCCACCAGCTCGACGCGACCGCGCTGCGCAAACAGGGCAAACTCGAGGGCGCCATCAAGGCCCTGGGCTATAAGGGGGAAGAGACCCTGCTGGCCGCCCTGGGCTACGGCCAGCTGACCGTCAGAAATCTGCTGCCCCACCTGCTGCCGGCCAACGGCAGCCAGTCGTGGCAAGCCCTGGGCGAGGCCGAACTCGACAAGATTGTCAGCCGAACGGACCGCGAAGGCGGCGGCCGGAGCGGGGTGCGGGTCGGGGGTATCGGCGATATCCTGGTGCGCTTCGGGCGCTGCTGCAATCCCCTGCCCGGAGAGCGCATTCTGGGCGTCATCACCCGGGGCAAAGGCGTGACCGTGCACGCGGTGGAGTGTCAGCGTCTGCTGGAGAGCGATCCCCAACGCCACGTCGCGGTCAGCTGGGACAAGGCCAACGATTTCACCCGCACGGTCAAAGTCGAAGTCCTGTCTGAAGACCGGCCCGGCCTGCTGGCCGCCATGAGCAAGGCCATCAGTTCGGTCGAGGTCAATATCAAAAGCGCCAATGTCCGCACCCTGTCCGACAACCGGGCGCTGAACGTCTTCGAGGTCATGGTCGGCAGCGCGACAGACCTCAAGCGGGTCGTCAACAATCTGGGCAAGATCCGTGGCGTGGTGAAAGTCAACCGCGTCCGCGAGCGTCAATAAGGTCGTGCGGGTCAGGCAGGCGCCTGCGAGCCTAGCCGGCCAGTTCTGGTAGAAGATACTGACGGCCCGCAATGTCGCTCCAAACTGTCTGGCAACAAGCTTCGCAGAACTTTGTGATGACCGGAGTACAGTGAAGGCTCTAATGCTGACGAGTCTCGGCCAGGATTGCCGCGACCCGTTCCTCGGTCCGGTCTGAGGATTGCTTGATTTCCAGCAGCATTTGCCCCACATCGCGCAGCATAGCCTGGGACTCGCGCAGCATAGTCTGAGATTCCTGCTGCTGGCGAGTAGAGTCTTGCCTGGCCAGCACTACGAGCTGCGCCAGGTAGTTGGTCTGCTTCAGCAGCGCTTTATCGTTGTCTTCCAGAGTAGCCAGCTTTTGCAGAATCTTATCCATCTTCTTGTGGACACCGGTTTGGTTGGCTGCCATGCGTCTTGCCTCTTCCGCCCACCGGCGTTTCGCCATGCAGGCTTCTCGCTCAAAAAAACGCGCCCTGGAGGATTCGAACCTCCGACCTACAGATTCGTAGTCTGCCGCTCTATCCAGACTGAGCTAAGGGCGCATACACGGCGGAAAAACCCCTCCGGTCATGGGCTCTCCCTCCTAGCATACCCGCAGGAACACGACAAGCGCCGAGCGCAGCGGTCGGTCCTTGTACGACTCGATCAAGGCGTGTCAGTGGAAGCGGTGCGGTGCCGAGAGACGGGAGCGGAGAGGGCGGGATTCGAACCCGCGGTACGCGCTAACGTACACTCGCTTAGCAGGCGAGCGCCATAGACCACTCGGCCACCTCTCCACGCTGTTTGGCTCGGATTCGGCTCCCGGAATACTAGCCTTTCTGCCACAACCGCGCAACGACTTTTTCTTCTCTAGCCCTTGACAAATGAAATTGATAATGATTCTCAATTTCACTCATGGAAGTCCAAGCTCCATCTTCCTCATCAAGCCATGCGCAAGAGTGTCGCTGCTGCTGCGGGAACCTCTTAGCCCTGCTCCGCCCAAACGGCGTCGAACTCAAATGTCGGCGCTGTAAACGGATCGTTCTCATTCCGTGGGGTGCAGCGTCGATGCGGCATGACGTGACAGCTGAGTGGCGGGACGCCGAACAGGAAGGAGGCAACTGAGCCCAGAGCCATGATGTGATCGAATCAGTGCGGCAGAGGCCAGCGGTACCAAACCCAGAGCCCTTTTGTGATGGACCTCAAACAGGGAGGAGGGTTGAGAATGGTACGAATGTTGGCAGTCGCCCTGGCGACGCTCATCTGCATGGGCGGGACTTCTCAGTTGGCCCGGGCAGCTGATGATGACCGAATTCAGCAGTTGGAACAGCAAATGCTACAGATGCAACAAGAACTGACTGCTCTCAAAGAAGAACGACAGCAGGAGCAGGAAGAAGCCACCCGGCGCACCAGCCTGCTGGCCGAGGAAGTGGAAAACCTGCGCACCAGCCTGACCGTGCCCGACTTCGAGCCGCTGACCATGGAAGACAGCGTGTACGGCCTGGGACCGGCAGCCTCGAAGATTTACGGCGTGGAGCGGGGCTTGTCGATCGGCGGCTATGGTGAGGCCTTTTACCGCAAGGATGTGAGCGATAAGACGCGCAGCGACCGCGACTTCACGGACAACCTGCGTTTCGTACTGTACACCGGCTATAAGTTCACCGACCGCATCATCCTGAACGCCGAGTTGGAGTTCGAGCACGCCGGGACGGGCGCCGGCGGCTCGGTGTCGGTCGAGTTCGCCTACATCGATTTCCTGATGTGGGAGTGGGCCAACTTCCGCGCCGGCATGTTGCTCGCCCCGCTGGGTATCGTCAACGAGTTGCACGAGCCCGTGTTCTTCTACGGCGTGGAGCGACCCGAGGTCGAGCGGCGCATCATCCCCTCAACTTGGCGCGAGAACGGCATCGGCATATTCGGCCAACTGCTGCCCGGCCTGGAATACCGCATCTACGGCATGAACGCGCTTGAAGGCGCGTCGAGCAACACGGCAGCGTGTACGCCTGACGAGAACGGCAACTGTTTGACCAAGCCCTCGTTCAAACTGAAGGAACACTTCCGCAGCACGCGCCAGAAGGGCGGGAATGCCATGGCCGAGGATATCGCCCTGGCCGCGCGGCTGGACTATACGCCGATGCTGAACCTCACGTTCGGCGGCTCGGTGTACACCGGCAAGACCTCCCACGACAGTCAGTACTACGAGTGTGTGGACGGGGAATGTGGCCCGGTCAATGTGCCCGGCGCGCGGCTGACCATCTGGGAACTGCATGGCATGTACAGCTGGCAAGGGCTGGACCTGCGGGCGCTGTTCGCCATGTCCCATCTGGAAGACTCGGACGAACTCAACCGGATCGGCGGCGGCGGCAAGATCGCCAAGGAGATGTACGGCTTCTATACCGAGGCCGCCTACGACATCATGCCGTGGCTGCTGGGCGACACCCAACAGCAATTGTCGCCCTTTTTCCGCTTCTCGCTTATCGACCAGCATGCCGATATGGCCGGAGACTGGGAGGAACAGGATCGGTACGAGCACAACATCTGGACCACCGGTATCAGCTATAAACCTCACCCCAACGTCGTGCTCAAGGTAGATTACCGCAACTTCGATACCGAAGATAACAACCACGAGCGCGAAGACGAGGTCAACTTTGGCATTGGCTTTGTCTTCTAGCCCGTACATCCTGTGCGTGGTGGCACTGCTGGGCAGTGCCACTATTATTGAAGCCGAGGTTTTTTATTCCAAGGCAAAGGCGTTGCAGGTGGCATTTCCCACGGCAGACCGCGTCGAGACGCAAACCTTCTTCCTCACCCCGCAGCAGATCGAGCGGGTTGAGGCCCTGGCCCAGACCTCGGTCGATTCCAAGCTGGCCACCTTTCACGTCGGCCATGCGGCCGACACCGTGCAGGGCTACGCCTTTATTGAGACCCATATTGTGCGGACCTTTCCGGAAACCTTTCTGATGGTGGTGTCACCCGACGGCAGCCTGCAAAAACTCCTGGTCCTGGCCTTTTACGAGCCGCTCGAATACCTGCCGTCAGATCTCTGGTTGGAGCAGTTCGATCAGAAACACTTGACGCCTGCGTTACGCCTGCGGCGCGATATCCACGGTATCATGGGCTCCACCCTGACCGCCCAGGCTGCGACCCAAGGCGTGCGCAAAGTCCTGGCCCTTTTTCAGGTCTTGATTCAGGAGAAACCATAGCGTGCGCTTTGTGATTACCGGCGAGTGGTCCAAAAACCGGCTGCTCCAACTCATCATCGTCATCTTTGTCATTTATGTGGCCGGCCTGTGGCTGACCAACGCCCTGCTGTATTTCCAGAAGATGAGCCTCAGCTATGCCTCGGTGACGGAATACTATCTGGGATCGGAAGAACGTTTTTTGCAGCCCCGCAGCTATCAGGGCATGCTGGAAGTGGCACACTTTCATCTCTTTGCCATGGGGCTGCTCCTGCTGACGCTGACCCATCTGATGCTGTTCGTACCGCTCAGCCCGAATGCCAAGGCCGGGTTCATCATCATTCCGTTTACGTCCGCTCTGGTGAACGAGGGCGGCGGCTGGCTGGTGCGTTTTGTCCATCCCGTGTTCGCCTACCTGAAAATCGGCGGGTTTGTGGCCTTGGAAATCAGTCTGGCGGTGCTGATCCTTGTCGCGCTGTGGGCAGTCTTTGTCGGCTCTCAGGAGCAGTACCGCAAGGACCGCAGGCCGGCCGCGACGCCCCGACCGCCCTCCAACAGCCCCGAGCAGTCGCCCATGACGGAAGTCGGTCTGGAAGGAGTAGAGCGCTAGGATGCTGCGACCTCTCCGCCTCCACATCATCCTCCATGTCTTCGGCTGCCTGCTCCTGCTGAGTCTGCCGAGCGCCGGCCTGCCGCTGTCGTGCGTGATCGACGGCCGCTACACCATGGGCACGGTCTTGCAGCTGACGCTGTGTGGAACCGACCCAGACCATACCCGGCGCACCAGCGACAGCCTGTTTCAGACTGCGGCTCGGCTGGATCGGCTGCTGACGACATACGCGCCCGACAGCCCGGTCAGCCGTCTGAACGCCACGGCCGGCCAGGGCGCGATGCCCGTTCCGGCCGAGGTCATGGACGCGCTCTCCCTGTCCGTTCGCTACTGGGAGCTGACCCGCGGCACGTTTGACATCACCGTTGGCCCGCTCATGGCCTTGTGGAAGAACGCCTCCGGCCTGCCCTCCCCCGACGCTGTGCGGCACACCCTCAGCCGGGTCGGCAGCCACCAGATCGTCCTCTCCCCGCAGGGGACGGTTGCCCTGGCTCAGCAGGATATGACCCTCGACCTCGGGGGTATTGGCAAGGGGTTTGCGCTCGACCGCATGGTCGCCCTGCTCAAGGAGCGGCGGGTCGGCCGCGCCCTGCTCAATTTTGGCCACAGCAGCCAGTGGGCTGTGGGCCGCCCGCCCGATGCCCCAGGCTGGCGGCTGCTGGTCCGACTCCCGGACGGTACCATCACGGGGATCGCCACCCTGCGCGACCAAGCCCTGTCCGTCTCGGGCAGCCTGGGCCAGAGTGTCGCGCTCGGCGACCGGCGCTACGGGCATGTGATCGATCCCCGCACCGGGCAGCCCATTCAACGCGACCTGCTGGCCTGCGTGGTCGCTCCCAGCGCCGCCCAGGCCGAAGCCTTGAGCAAAGCCTTGCTCATCCTCGGTGAATCGGAAGGAACGGCGCTGCTGGAGCGTCAGTCAGGCGTAGAGGGCCTGTTACTCGAAGCAGACGGGCAGCGGTGGGAAACGAAGGGCTGGCGGCAGGCCGTTTCGTTTGTTGCTTTGTAAGCGCACACATCAGGAGAGACGTATGTCACACGAGCAAATCTTGAGTACCATCACGGCCGACAAGGAGCACAGCCGTCTTGAAGTCGCCCTCAGCTCCGATGCCGCCGGCGAACAGACCCTTGAACTCCGGCGGCAGTCGTGGGGCAAAGGCGTGGGCTGGTACCGGCAACACACCTTACAGCTCGGGCCGGCGGAAGCGGAGGCCCTGCTTCAGACCTTGCGCACAAGCGGCCACACCTGGCGGAAACACTCGAAACGGACTGGCGGAAAGGTCATTCCGTTTCCCGGACGTGCGTCGGGTACGATTCTCGGCGGCGGGAGGACGGATAAAGGCGATGGGGAGAGGGCGAAACGGACAAAAAAACGGGCAGCCCGTTCATGAGCTGCCCGCTTATCGGAAAAAAGGGTGAAGAGCCTCGCGTTTAGCCGACCCGGCGCAGATTCACCTCGCGCTCAAGCCCACTCGTTTGGACCATGCCGAGATACATTTCAAGCTCTTCAATGTCTGCCTGCTCCGCCTCAATCTGGTTCTCCAGCATGACGCGCAGCGGCAGGTTATCGTCGGCCAGGGCGTGGGCGTCCATGTATGCCTGCAGGGCAGCCCGTTCGAGTTCCAAATCCTGGTTCAGCATCTCTTCGAGGTCGGTTGACTGGCGAATCGGCGCGCCCAACTCGACCGTCGGGATACCGCCCAGGATCACAACTTTCTGGCCGAACTTGTGGGCGTGGCCGTGGGCACTCTCGCTCTGGTCGGAAAAGAAGCCCGCGTACTCCTTGCGCCACAAGCCGCTGACCAGCAGGGCGTGCTGTTTGTACTGCATGACTGCGGTGTGTTCCAAAGCAACCGCCTTATTGAGCGCATCAATCATCTTTTTGGTATCCATCGTGAACTCCTTTCGCTTCAGGACAGGACAAAACGTCGTATGCACATAGAGTAATACGCTCGACCCGGTGTGTCAAGCCTATTTTCGATCTAAGTTACTGATTTTGTTGAATAAAATGATTCTGATAATCATTTTCAACTAGAAGCAAAGACGATTTTGAAATCCATTTTCAATTAGAAACGCTATTCATGAACTGATATTGAAAAGCATTTTCAATTCACCCCGGAAAGGACGCCATATGGGACCCTAGTCTATATTTCACAGGACCGGAGATAAGAGCTGAAAAGCGGCCAGAGGTATGCACCCAGAGCCCGTGGAGACATCGTCTTCGCGGGCTTTTTTTGTGCCGTTCAGGCTCAGTCGGAAAAGGAGGAAGAACCGATGGAAAAAATCCAGGACAACAACACGGTCGTCTTCATGAACCAGCGTGGGCTTTCCACCCGGATCTGTCCGCGTGGCAGTGTGGCCGTGTGTATCGGTCATACCTGCGTGTCCCTCCGCAAGTCGGATTTTCTCGATCTGGCGGAAATTATCATGGCCACCCAACAACACCTGCTCGAACATGACGGCTTTGAACATGGCCACACAAAGCACTGAGTCGGTCGGCACCTGAACTTGAGAAGGAGATTGCATGAAGAAGTCAATATGGATGATGTTTGCGGGCCTGCTGTTCAGCGCCCTTCCGGCCTTCGCCACCATTCAGGTCAGCCTGGAAAACCCGGCCAGCGGGACGAGCGCCAGCGGAGTGACGGTTGTTTCCGGCTGGGCCTTCAGCGACAGCGGCGCCGCAGTCACGGTCTCGCTGCGCGTCAACGGGAAAACCACCGAGACCACAGTGCTGTGCTGCGGACCGCGTCAAGATGTCAAGGATAGGCACGCAGCGGCGCCGCTCAACAGCGGCTTCGGCCTGTTGTGGAATTATGGTGCATTGCCCTCGGGCGTCCACACCATCGGCGTCGAAGTCAGCGCCGAGGGCGAGGAGTCGGTGATTGCGGACAGCAGCATCACCGTGGTGAGACCGGCCGATGCCGAGTTTCTCGAGTCGCTCTCAATCGACAATGCCAGGGTCGACATACATGACGGCGAAATTCATATTACCGAGGCCGAGGCGACCCCAACAGACGACACCTCAGTCAAAACAGATCTGACCCTGTCCTACCACGTCAGCCGTCAGGGGTTTGGGATCGACATGGCTCAGGATGACCTCGGTCCCATGCAGTCCCCCTACGATGCGTTGGAACTGTTAGAGGATGTCGCCCATGCCATCTTCGCCACCTATGACGCGCTGAATGAAGCGACGATAGACCCGGAGGCGTCCACCACGGGCATGACGGTGGACACGAGCACCCTGCACGCGGCGGTCCATTCCTTTGTCGGGACGAGCGCCGGAAGCCAGGCTGCGGCTGTTGAGCTGCTGCCCGCCGTCCAAGCCGCCTGGCGGAATACGCGGGTCCCCTGGGAGCAGAGCGAGGCGTTTCTGTTCGGGCCGGTGGACAGTGACGAACACGACCCCTTCCTGGATACCTGGCCGCTCAACGTCACCGACCTCGAAAATATCATCGCCTCCAGCGATGACATTGCGACCCTCGATCTTGCCGACGATGTCCAGGGCTTCCACGCCCTGGAATATCTGCTGTTCCAAGACAAAAACGGGAGTACCGACCCCGCCGCGATTGTGGCCGGCTTCAGCACCGACGAACGCAGGCGAACCTACGCGCGGACTGTGGCCGGTCTCTTTGCCCGCCACACCCAGGAACTCCGCAACAGTTGGGACCCGGCAGGCGGCGACTTTGTGCACGAACTGGCCCTGGCCGGCCGCGGTAGGATGACCTACACCGACCAGAAATCGGCCGTGCAGGAGCTGGTCAACGGCATGATCGGGATTGCCGACGAGTTGGGCAACGTCAAAATAGGGGTTCCTCTCAACGATCAGAGCACCGCCGAAGAAGAGTCGCGCTTCAGCAACAACTCCAGGCGCGACTTCATCGACAACGTGCGCAGCATCAACAACGTCTATGAGGGCCGTTTTGACCAGCATGACGGCACCTCGACGGGAGTGACGGATTTTGTCGCCAATCAAGACCCGGCCCTTGACGCGAAGGTACGGATGGCGATCCGTGACGCCATGACGGCAGTCATCGCCATCCCCGAGCCGTTTGGCCAGAGCATCATGAGCCATCGCGCGACTGTCCAAGCGGCGGTCGAGGCAGCCCAGCACTTGCAGGCGACGCTGGAAGAAATCCTGCCTGTCGTCCAGGCGGCGAGCTTCACCCACTGAGCGACCCGATGACTGAACGAGGGAGAGACTGCCCTGAGCGGCCCATCCCCTACAGGACACGTTCCTGCTCTCCTTCCAGACACCTAAGGGTTCAGACCAAGAGCCAAGGAAGGAGCAAGGAGAGCAGTGTTGTATCGTGCGTTTATCCTGTGTGTCTGCCTGGTGTGGCCGGCGGTGAGTCAGGCCACCCTGACCGTCAGCCTCGAAAACCCCGGCGATAGCGGCAGTGTCTCGGGCCTGAGCGTCATTTCCGGCTGGGCCTTCTCGGACAGCGACGCGCCCATTACGGTCGCGCTCCGCATCAACGGCGAGCCCTACGGCCCCGTCCCCTGCTGCGGCCCGCGCCAGGATGTGACGGACGCCATCCCTGGGGCGCCGCTGCATACGGCCTTCGGCCTGCTGTTCAACTACGGCCTGCTCGACGCGGGCGTCCACAGCCTGGGGGTGGAGGTCACGGCGCCGGGCGAAGAGCCGGTCTTTGTCGAGCATCCCGTCAGGGTGGTGAAGCCGGGCGGGGCCGAGTTCGTTGACCAGCTCGACCTGAGTCAGGCCCAGGCCGGCATTGAGGGCAATGAACTCGTGCTGTCCGGGGTCCGGCTGCGCTCCGAGCTGGGCACAAGCACGGTTGACCTGCGGGTGACCTATGAGCCGCGTAACCAATCGCCGGTCATTGTGGCCGCCACCGACAGCGACCCGAGCGGCGCTCAGCACGCCGCCCTGTCGGGCGGCGAGACCACCCTTTTCGACGCGAGCAGCCAGGCGTTTGAAATGCCGGCTCCGAACCTGGTCGGGGAGCGTCTCCAGAAGCATTTTGATGGGGACGCCGCTTTTGGAGACAGTTTTGTCACCGCCCCGGCTCCGGTCTTCAGCGGCCTGGGTCCCATCTTCAACAATAATGCCTGCGACAGCTGTCACCCGAAAAACGGACGCGGCCGCCCGCCCCGCGAGGGCGAGCGGCTGAGGTCCATGTTTCTGCGTATCAGCGTCCCCGGCACCGACCCCCTGACGGGCGGGCCGCTGCCCGTTCCGGGTATGGGCACCCAGCTCCAACATCGGGCCGTGTTTGGTGTCCGGCCGGAAGCGGACGTGAGCATGACCGAGACCGAGCGTATCGAAACCTTTGCCGACGGCGAGACCATTCGTCTGCGGACGCTACACTTCCACATCGAGAATCCGACTGAACCCCTGCCCGCCCATGTCCTGACCTCGCCGCGCACCGGCCTGCCTGTCTTAGGACGCGGCCTGCTCGAAGCGATTGAGCAGGAGACGATCCTGGCCCTGGCCGACGAGTTTGACGCCGATGGAGACGGGATTTCCGGTCGGCCGAATATGGTCTGGGACATCGTAAGCGGCACAACACAGCTCGGCCGCTTTGGCTGGAAGGCCAATAATCCCAACCTCTTCCAGCAGACCTTCAGCGCCTATCAGCAAGACATCGGCATTACCAATCCGGTCTTGCCGCTTGAAAGCGCCTCGGGCCAAATCCAGGCCGACGGCCTGTCCGACGATCCCGAGATCGATATGGAAACCCTTGATGTGGCGACCTTCTACGTCCAGACGCTGGCCGTTCCGGCCCGTCGCAACATACACGACCCACAGGTCCGTAGAGGCGAAGCACTGTTTGGTGAGGCCGGTTGTGCGGCCTGCCATACCCCGACGCTGCGGACAGGCGTCCTGGTCGGGGTGCCGGAGGTATCACACCAGACGATTCATCCCTACACCGACATGCTGCTCCACGACATGGGCGAGGGCTTAGCCGACGGTCGGCCCGACTTTCTGGCCACGGGTCGGGAGTGGCGCACCCCGCCGCTGTGGGGTATCGGGCTCACCCTGCGTATCCAGGGCCATACCCTGTTCCTGCACGACGGCCGGGCTCGCAGCCTCATGGAAGCGATCATGTGGCACGGTGGGGAAGCCGCCCGGTCACGAGAAGCCGTGCGGGCGATGGCCAAGGAAGACCGCCAAGCCCTGATCGCGTTTTTGGAGTCGCTGTGAGCGGCGTTTGGCCTTGACAAAGACAAAGAATAATCGTAGGAGCTAGTTGAATTTGAAAATCAATTTCAACTGACAGAGTAGAGGCCAGCAGCGATACAGCTCAGAGCCCGCCAGGAAGCATGTTTTCCGGCGGGCTTTTTTTATGGACGGATAACAGGAGTGCAACAGCGGGGCGACCAGCCTCCCGGCCAGGGATGACAAGAGCAGACCTGTCGTTACGGCAGACTCTGGCCGACTCGGGAGGTTTGCCCAGGCCGAAAAAGAGAGCGTATGCGAACCAGCTGTGTTTGGAGCCTGGCGGCCGTTCTTGTCGTGTGTCTGGGGACCACCAGCCCGGCCCAGGACTCCCCGCAGCAGACACCAGCCTCGGGCGAACAGCCCGTGTCGCAACCCGTCCCGCCGTCGTCCGCTCCGGCTGTCATGCTGGACAAAATATCGGTAACAGCCACAAAAAGTGAGGAACGTTCGGTGTCCAATATCCCCGGCCATGTCAGCGTCATCGACCGCCAGGACATTGAGCGTTACCAGGCCCAGGACCTGGCCGACCTGCTGCGCTATGAGCCGGGCATAGACATTGTTTCGGGACCACGCCGCATCACCGAACGGCCCTCGATTCGCGGGCTGAGCGGCACCCGCGTCCTGCTGACCGTCGACGGCGCCCGGCTCAATTACAACACCGCCCATGGGGGCAACCTCAACTTCGTTGACATCGAGTCCTTGGAACGGCTCGAAATCATCCGCGGCCCGGCCTCGGCGCTGTACGGCAGCAGCGCCCTGGGCGGCACGATCAATATGCTGACCAAGAGCGGCAGTGAAATGCTCCGCCCCGGCCAGACGGTGGGCGCCCGGGCGCGCTGGACGTTTAACAGCAACAACCAGGAGCTGAGCGAGCACGTCTCCCTGTACGGCATCATTGGCAAGCGTTTCGATTACATCGTCAGCTACACCCGCCACGACGCGAGCGATGTGGAGACGGCCAGAGACACCATCGACAACAGCGGCTTCCGCACAAATGACGTGTTTCTCAAGAGCCGCTATTTTGTGACCGAGCGGGATACGCTGAGTTTCACCACCCAACTCTTTCGCGACACCTCGGATATTCCCTTTGCGTCGAGCGACCAATACGCCAGCCGTACCCAAGACGATGATACGGACCGCAATCTGTTCAACCTGCGCTACGAACACCACTCACCGGGTTCGTGGCTGAGCCGCATCACCTGGCTGGGCTATCTGCACCAGACCGATATTCAGGAGGACGAAAAGCGCCGCGCCCCGGACCACAGTCGGACACGCATCAAGGACGACCTGGACTGGGACACCTGGGGCAGCGA
>JAGWBB010000011.1 GCA_021296095.1 Desulfurellaceae bacterium
GTCACCCGTTCGAGCTGGGCGAGTTGGACGTAGCGGACAATCTGGCTGAAGGACGGACGGCTCTGGCCAAAGCCGTCGGCCACCAATCCGACAGGGAGCGCAAAAAGGAGGCAGCCAGCGAGGCTGAGGTATAGCCAGCGTTTGATCATGCCTCCATCATAGCCGGTCAGAGCCGGTTTTCCACACAGGTGCGTGCTGGCCGCCATTCAGCGGCTCTTCAGTGCAGCGTCGGGAGTAATCCCAACTCCTCGCGCAGGACTCGAACCAGGGCGATATTATCGCTGTGGCCGGTCCGGTCGGCCGTCACCCTGGCCCGCAGCGGCCGGCCCAACAGGTAGAGGTCGCCAATCAGGTCCAGGACTTTGTGACGGGCGAGTTCGTCGTCAAAACGCAGCGGGGGGTTAATCACGCCCTGGTCGCCGATCAAAATACAGTTGTCCAGCCGTCCACCGTTGGCCAGGCCCATCTGTTCCAGGGCCTGGACTTCTTTCAAAAATCCGAAGGTGCGGGCCGGGGCAATTTCGGCACGAAAGCTCTCGGTCCCGTGGTGGATATAGTCGTGTTCCTGACGGCCAACCGGCGGGGGATACTCGAGAATATAACGGACCGAGAAATGGTCGGCCGGCTCAATGCGCAGCCTCTTACCGCCCCCCTCGTCGCCGACCTGATACGGCCGGTCAACCGCAATGACCTCAACCGTCTCGTCCTGCTCGACGACGCCGGCTTCGTCGAGCAGCTGACAGAACTCACGCGCCGAGCCGTCCAGAATCGGAATCTCATCCTGCATCTTGACCATCAGATTGCTGATGCCATAGCCGTGCAGGGCCGCCATCAGATGCTCAATCGTCCGCGCCACAGCACCGTCTCGGTACAGACTCGTCGCATAGCCGGTCGAGCCGACATACTCGACCGAGGCCGGAATCACCACGTCGGTCGATAAAGAGCCGAACACAATCCCGCTACCGGGCGGCAGCGGCTGCAGGATCACCCCGGTGCGCACTCCGGAGTGCAAGCCCTGACCGCGCAGCACGACACTGTGCCCAATGGTCCGGGCCTGAACACACTCGCGCGGCCGCACGGCAGCCTGACGGCTGGGTGGCAGGTCGCGGGATTCTCCCCGGGCCGCAGAACCAGCCGCCTCACGCCCGATCGCCCGATACACCGAGCGCAGCAGGGCTTCGAGCGAGAACGGTTTTTCAATAAAATCGGTCGCCCCCAGCTTGGTTGCCCGGACGGCCGTCTCAATCGTCCCGTGGCCGGAAATGACGATGACCGGCAACTCCGGTCGCTGGGTTTTCAGCTGTTCGAGCAGACTGATCCCGTCGAGCTGTGGCATCCAGATATCGAGAATGACCAGCCGGGGCTGACGGGTACGCACGAGGTCGAGGATCTGGGTCCCGTCACCAGTGTCCAAGACCTGAAATCCCTCATCGCCCAGAATGCCGCGCAGGGTGGTTCGAATCTGTTCCTCATCATCCACCACCAGAATGGTCTCCTGCATACCGTCCTCCTAGCTGTACTGGCCGTTTGCACTCGGCTGTGGCGACGCGGCCCGGTCCGGGCTCAGCTGCTCCCGCCGGCGAACCGGCAGCTCAATGATAAAGCGACTGCCGTGGGGGAGGTTGTCCCGCACGCGCAAGAACGCCTGATGGTCGGCCACCACCGTGGCCGCTATCGCCAAGCCCAGACCCGTGCCGTCTTTTTTGGTCGAAAAATAGGGCTCGAACAAACGGTCCTTGATCTCGGCCGGAATACCGCAGCCGGTGTCAGTCACCTCAAGTCGGACGATGCCGCCCGAGCGGAAAAAGCGGGTCACCACCTCAATGCGCCCCGGGGCACCATTGGCGCCGCCGTCAAGGGGTGTCCGACAGGCGGCCACGGCGTTGTCCAGCAGGTTGCGAATCATCCGTTTGATACCCTCGCGGTCGAGGTCCAACAGCGGCAGCTCAGGGTCGTGGGCCAGGCTGAACTCCAGGTCCCGGTGCGCCTCGGAAAAGATGACAATCACCTCCTGGATCAGGGCGTTCAGGTTCTCCGGCCGGTACTCGGCGGTCGGCAGGCGGGCAAAGGTCGAAAACTCGTTGACCAGCCGTTTAATCGTATCGACCTCATGGGCAATGCTCTGGACACACTCGTCAAAAACGCCCTGGGAATCGGACAGCTGCGGCGCAAAGCGGCGGTGCAGGCGCTGAGCGGCGAGCTGAATCGGAGTCAGCGGATTTTTGATTTCGTGGGCAATCCGGTAGGCGACCTCGCGCCAGGCTTCCATGCGTTCAACCCGGATGATCTGCGTCACATCCTCAAAAAAGCACACTCCGCCCAACACATCCCCACGCTCATCGGTCAGCGGCGCGGCCGTCACCAGCAGGGTCAGGGCGTGGTCATCGCGCAGCAGGCGCAGCTGGGCCTGGTTTTTGGGACCGCTCTCATCCCCGACGTTCGGGCTGTCGAGCGATTCGCTCAGCAGGGCGCTGACCATCCGTCGCAGTTCGGCGAACTCGTCCGCCCCGAACACCTCATGGTAGTCTCGCTCAACGGCCCGCTCGGCCGCTACCCCGAGCAGCTGTTCGGCAGCCCGATTGACCGTCGAAACCAGGCCGGTCCGGTCCAGGGAGACGACCCCGGTGTTCATATTGGCCAACAGGATTTCCATGTAGCGCCGGCGGGCTTCCAACTCGTGGTGGCTCTGCTGCAGGTCGGTCGTCATCCGGTTGAAGGCGGCCACCAGGGTCCCGACCTCGTCCTCGCCCTCGCCCTCAAGGCGATGGGTCCAGTGGCCTTGGGCCACCTCACGAGTTGCCGCAGCCAGCTGTTGAAGGGGAACAGCGATCTTCTTCGACAAAAAGAAACCCAGCCACACCGCAGCAAAGACCGCGACCAGGGTGACCAGGAACATGGTGATCAAATAGTTATTCTTCATCGGCTGCTTGAGAATCCGCAGCTGCCGATACTCGCGGAAGGCGTCCGCCACCTGGCTTCCCTGGCGGGCCACATGGGGCGGCACCGCGTATTCGACGACGACCGCTCCGGCCACCTGCCCGCGGTCCAGGATGGGCACACCGCCACGCACGACCTCGGTCTGGCCCAGGAAATAGGTCTGGCGGACGGCGGTACTGCGGAATACCCGCTCAAGCAGTTCGGCGTCCATGCCGCCGTCCCCACTCAGCGCGCGGTCCGATCCCGAGGCGCTGGCCACCAGCTGCCGCTGGGGATCGAAGACCAGAATCCGGCCCAGCTCAAAGCGCTGACGGGTCTGCTCGAGCAGCGCCACCAGCGCCTGACCGTGCCCGGCGGTCACCTCCTGAGCCGCCACCTCGGTGGCCAAGCCGCGGGCGTGGAACAGGGCCTCGTCGGCCAAATGGTCGTAGAAGGCATCGACAACGCTGAGCGCTCCGCCCAGCGAGTTTTCGATCTCGCTGGAAAACCAGTTGTCGATGGACCGGTTGACAAAACCGATGCCGATTAACAACAGCAGAATGGCCGGCAGCAGGGAAATCGCCACAAAGGCCAGGACCAGCTGAAAGCGTAAATACGCGCCCGGCAGCTTCTGCCGTCGCTCGTAAAAGAGTTTGACCAGATTGCGACCGACCAGAAAGACGAGCAGGACGAGCAGGATGATATTGAGGTTGATCAGCAGCACAAAGACAATGTTGCTGCTCAGGCTGTGGGTATTGCTGAGCTGCGGCAGTGGGCTCTGAAAGACGGCAAACAGCCCGACGCCAAGAGCGGCGATCAGAATCAGCACACCTTCCCAGCGCCGCCGGCGTTTGGCCTGCTCGGACTCTGGGGGCGGGGAAGCGGACGACGGTCGCGTGTCCATAGGTCTCACCTGCTCGACGGTCGCGGGGTTCAGAACAGCCGGTCCTGACCCGAGCCGTCTGTCCCGCCGCCGGGGGCTCTATCAAAATGGGTATAGGCTTTCAGGGTCGCCAGCCGCCCACGGGGGGTGCGCTGCAGATAGCCCTCCTGGAGCAGATACGGCTCGTACACGTCTTCAATCGTATTCTTCTCTTCGCCGATAGCCGCCGCGATCGTTTCGATCCCGACCGGGCCACCCTGAAACTTGTCGATAATCGTCAGCAGGACAGTCCGGTCCATTTTGTCAAAACCGACCTCGTCAACCTCCAGCAGCTGCAGCGCGGCCTGGGCCACCTCCAGGCTGACCACTGAGTCGGCCTTGACCTGGGCGAAGTCGCGGACCCGCCGCAGCAGACGATTGGCAATCCGCGGCGTGCCGCGCGACCGGCGCGCAATTTCGGCTACCCCGTCGGGGTCAATCGTCATATGCAGGATAGCGGCCGAACGACGAATAATCTGGTCCAACTCGGACGCCCGGTAAAAGTCGAGGCGAAAGGTCGAGCCAAAACGGTCGCGCAGGGGCGAGGTCAGCAGGCCCGAGCGGGTCGTCGCGCCGACCAGGGTAAAGTGCTTAAGCGACAGCTTGACGGTGCGGGCCGAGGGCCCTTGGCCGACCACCAGGTCGAGCTGAAAATCCTCCATGGCCGGATACAGAAATTCTTCGATCACCCGGTTCAGGCGGTGAATTTCGTCGATGAACAGCACGTCCCCGTCTTCGAGATTGGTCAGGATGGCCGCCAGATCGCCCGGCCGTTCAATCACCGGCCCGGTCGTGGCCCGAATATCCACCCCCATTTCTCGGGCAATGATATGGGCCATTGAGGTCTTGCCCAGCCCTGGAGGACCGTAAAACAGCAGGTGATCGAGCACGTCACCACGTTGTTTGGCCGCCTGAATGGCGATGCGCAGGTTCTGTTTGGTGCTCTCCTGGCCGATGTAGTCGTCCAGGCTACGGGGACGCAGCGAGCCCTCAAGCCGCGCTTCGCCGCCGCTCTCGACCGCCTCGCCGCCGTCTTCCGGCGACGGGCTCAGATCGAGCACGGGGTCTCTGGATGATGCTTTTGGCTCGCTCACGCGCTCAGACTCCGTAGTGACTCCTGGATAATATCGGTCAGCGTCGAGCGGCCATCCCGCAGGGCGCGCTGGACCGCTTTTTCGGCTTGGGACTGACGATAGCCCAGGTTGACCAGGGCCGACACCGCATCCGTGGAAACCGGAATCTGGGCACCGGGAACGGCCGCGCCGTCACTGCCGGGAAGCGTCCCGACCTTTTCCCGCAGCTCGACGACCAAACGCTCGGCCGTTCTTCGCCCGACCCCCGGAACCGCCAGCAGCCGGGTCACATCCCCGGCGCGCAGGGCGTCCTCAAGATCCTCAACCGGAATGCCGGATAAAATGCTGACGGCCAGTCGGGGGCCGATCCCGCTCACCCCCTTGAGCAGCACGAAACCGGCCTTTTCCTGCTCATCGAGAAAGCCGAACAGCTGCAAGACATCTTCACGTACATGGGTATGGATATGCAGGCTGACCGGCTGGCCTCGCTCGGGCAGGCGATAGAACGTCTGGAGCGAGACAAACACCTGATAGCCCACCCCCCCGACATCGACGATCAGGTGATCCGGCGCTTTGTCTTCGACTCTTCCGCTCAGACGCGCAATCATCGTCAGCCCCGGCCTCGTGTCGCCCCCCCGACCACGCGCTCGGGAGCCAAACTGTCGACAGACACCTGGCGCCATGAGCGCGGACCGCTTTTGCGCTGACCAGAGGTAATCGCGGCCAGCTGGGCCTGCATTTGGGTCGCCAGCGGTGAGGTATGACAGTGGCACACCGCTGCGGCCAAGGCGTCCGTGGCGTCCGGGCTGGTCGGCAAAGCCTGTGTATTGCCCAACAGAGCAAACACCGCTTTCTGCACCTGGGTCTTATCCGCCCGGCCATAACCGACCACCGCAGCCTTGATCTCGGTCGGATTGTACTCGGCAATGTGCAGCCCGGCCTGCGCGGCGGCCAGCAGGATCACGCCCCGCGCTTCGCCGAGCCGAAACGCGCTCTGGACATTGTAGGCCACAAACGCTTTTTCCAGACTCAGGGTATGAGGCGTCCATTGCTCGATCACCTCGGCGATGCCGGCGTGCACCACCCGCAGCCGTTCCGGCAGGGAGGAGAAGCCGGCGGTCGAGATTACGCCACCGGCACAAAAAGCGAGGTTCCGGCCTCGGCGGTCAACAATGCCCCAGCCCGTCTGCCGCGTCCCGGGGTCAACCCCGAGCACCCGTTGTGCTGTTTCCGTGCGTCCCACCTGTCTCCTCCTCATCGAACCCGTCAGCATGCCGATGCGGTGACGCCGACGAGTGTTGTCCCCGCCTCTTTTCGTGATCAGGCCGCGCTCAAGCGCTCGAAGTCGTCTTCAGAGAACTCACAGTTAGCGGCCACACTCTGGATATCGTCGTGTTCCTGTAACACATCAAGCAGTTTATACGCCTGCTCGGCCTCTTTCCCGGACAGGCTGACCGTGTTTTGGGGGATGAGCGTCACCTCAGCCGACCGCATGGCCAGATCGGCCTGCTCAAGCGCGGTGTGCACCGCGTCAAAATCCTCCGGGCTGGTCACCACCTCGAACGCGCCCTCGCCGCCACTCACGTCTTCCGCCCCGGCTTCGAGGACGATCTCCATCAGTTGGTCTTCGTCAACCTGCTCGGCTTCAACCGAAATAATGCCCTTCTTATCAAACATCCAGGCAACCGAATTCGAGGTGCCCAGGCTACCGCCATGCTTGGTCAGGAAATGGCGAATTTCGGCCACCGTGCGGTTTTTGTTATCGGTCAGGACTTGCAGCATGATCGCCACCCCGCCCGGCCCATGGCCCTCGTACACCACCTCCTCATAATGGACGCCTTCGAGTTCGCCAGCGCCTTTTTTGATCGCCCGCTCAATTGTGTCGTTCGGCATGCTGGCCGCCTTGGCCGCAGCCAGAGCCGTCCGCAGACGTGGGTTGGCCGACACATCACTGCCGCCGGTGCGGGCTGAAATAGTCAGGTCTTTAATCAGTTTGTTGAACAGTTTGCCCCGGCGGGCATCCTTGACCGCCTTTTTGTGCTTGATCGTACTCCATTTAGAGTGGCCTGACATGGGAATGGCCCTCCTGCGCGGTGAATTCTGGTCTCGTGCTTAGCATATCGGGGCGGCTGAGTAAACGGAGAAATCGCTGTCCGATAGCGCCCAATAAAATGCTAAAGGTCTGAAAAACATAAGGTTTCACAATACCCCGACGCTCTATCCGACGCCGCTGGCCTCGACCCGGACCGTCACCACAGCCGTGTCGTGATACTGCTGGTGACGCACCGACGAGGCGAAGTGGCGCAGCAGGCGCAGCGACAGCTCATCCTCAGCCGGCGTCCCGGCCGCGCCTTCCTCAAGCAGCGCCAGCTGGTCCTCAAGGTTCTGCTCACCGGTCGCGGACACAAACTCCAACTCTGCGGCGTTCGCGTCGCTGCGCGCAACCACCAGCAGGCGCCGTCCTTCATCCGCCTGCTCGCCCTGCTCTGGCCGCAGCAGGGTCAGCAAGGTCTCTTCGCCAGCCGAGCACAGGCGTTCGGTTGACTCGGTATTCCAGCCCAGCCGCGAGGCAAAACCGCGCAGAAAACGCTCAATGTTCGGCACGGCCTCGATGTTCAAGCCCATCTCAAGCCGGCGGCGCGGTCCGGTCACCTCCATGAACAAGCTCAGCACGACTGCGGCCAGGCCGCCCATGGTCATGCCGTTGCCCAGCAAGGCACCCCAGGTCTCATTGAAATAGTCGGCGAAGATCACTCCATTCTGGAAGCCCACGCCGATCCAGAAAGAGAGTCCGGCCACCACGGCCTTACGGTAATCAATACCGTCCTGGACGACGATCTTCATCCCCTGCATGAACAGCAGCCCGAACAGGATGATCGCATAGGCACCGACCACCGGGTTTGGAATGGCCAGCAGCAGCGCCGTGACTTTGGGGAAAAAGGCCAGCACGACAAAGATGATCCCCATGCACACCCCAACGCTGCGGGCGGCCACGCCGGTCAGTTCGGCCAGCGGAACACTCGACGAGTAGGTTGTATTTGGCACGGTTGCGGCAAAGCCGGACAGCAGATTACCCAGACCGTCGGCGGCCAGCGAGCCCTGCACCGTGCGGAAATCGACCGCCCGCGGCGTACGCCACGAGACCCGCTGCACGGCGACCGTATCGCCGACCGTCTCAATCGCCCCGACCAAGGTCACGAACACAAAGGCCGGCAAGAGCGCCCAGAAGGCAGGACCAAAGCTCAGGTCAAACCCCGCCCAGCCACCCGTCGGGAAGCCAACCCAGGCGGCCGCACCCACCTGCTCAGTGTCATACAGACCGAACAGTGAGGCAGCCACACAGCCCACGCCAATGCCGATGACCGGCGCCCACAGGCGCCAGATGCCCGAGGCGCGCAGCACGAAGGCGACGCTGGTGACCAGAGTCACCGCAGCGCTTACCGGAGCCGCAGCCAACGGCGTGCCCTCGGGCACCTCGGTCAACAGCTGGAACATGATCGGCATGATGGTGACGGCGATCAGGGCGATCACCGTCCCCGACACGACCGGCGTGATGATCCGGCGCAGCAGGGCCAGCCGCGCCGACAGCGCGAACTGGAACAGCGACGAGACAACGATGAGGGTCGCCAGCAGACCCGGCCCACCCTCGACCAGGGCCGCGATGCACACGGCAATGAAGGTGCCGGAGGTGCCCATGATGAGGACGTGACCGGAGCCGATGCGCCACAGCCGGGCGGCCTGCAGGGTGGTCGTCAGCCCGCAGATCACCAGCGCCGCGAAGATCGCCCAGGACAGGTAGGCCTCGCTCTGGCTGGCCGCCCGGATCACAATCGCCGGGGTCAGCACGATGCCGGCCAGCACCAGCAGGGCGTACTGAAAGCCGAGGCCAAAGGACAGCAGATGCGGCGGCCGTTCGTCGGGTTCATAGCGGATGTCCGGGCTGGGGCCAGGCGGTGCGGCGGACATTGTTCACCTCTTGTTATGTTCACACATAGACAGGCAGCGCGAAAAGTCTTGCCCGGCACTATTGCCCGAAAGCCTCTTCTTGACAAGCATCTCCACTTGCTCTTTCTGGCTCACCTGCATAAGTTACGGAGGAATGTTGTCAGATGGTTAGTCGACCTAGACATACAATGAGTTAGCATGAAACGAGTCGGAATATGGTTAGGGGGGTTGGTGGGAGTCCTACTGTTTGTGGGAAGCTCTGCGCCGGCAGGAGCCCAGGAGGCGCAGCCGCAGGACGAGGTCGTCGGCCTCGACGAGCTGCGAGTCGTCGGCTCCCGGCTACCCGGTCGCTCGGCCGCAGATTCGCCTGTGCCGGTCGATATCATCGACGGTGACAGTTTCCAGAACTACGGCGTGCGAGATCTCAACAACCTGCTGGCCGCCACTATTCCGTCCTACAACGTCACCCAACACGCCATCGGCGATGCCAACGCGCTGGTCCGCCCGGCCAAGCTGCGCGGCCTGCCGCCGGACTCGACCCTGGTGCTGATCAACGGCAAACGCCGCCACCGCTCGTCGGCGATCAGCATCTTCACCTTTGGCCAGGCCCAGGGGGCGCACGGCGCCGACATTCGTTCGATCCCGGCCATCGCCCTCAAACGCGTCGAGGTACTGCGTGACGGGGCGGGCGCCCAGTACGGCTCCGACGCGGTAGCCGGGGTCATGAACTTCGTGCTGCGTGACGCGCCCGAGGGCGGCACGCTCGAAGCTCGCTGGGGCCAGTACTACCAGGGCGACGGCGACTCGGTGAGCACGGCGGCCAACATTGGGCTGCCGCTGACCGACGCCGGTTTCGCCAATTTCAGCTTCGAGTTCGTCAACTCTGACTCAACCGACCGCAGCTATGCGCTCGACTCGGAGAAGTCGCTGAGAGGAGCGGGTCTGCCCGTCAAATCTCCGGCGATGGTCTGGGGCGCGGCGGACGTGCCGTACGATTACAAATTCTTCGGCAACCTCGGCCTCGACCTCGGCGACCACCACCACGCCTACGCCTTCGGCAACTGGGCCGAACGCGAGATCCTGGACTCGTGGTATTTCCGCTCCCCAACTGCTCAGTATGGGTCTCCGGCCTCGATAGGCGGGGTCTATGAAGATAGTGGGAACGTGCTGGTCGCCGACCTGTCACCTGACGGACGATCCGGCAACTGTCCAACCATCCCGCGGAGCGAGTTTGCGCAAAACGGCATGGCCGCGCTGGCCCCGCTGCAGGGCAACCCGAACTGCTACGCGCTCGCCCAGAATTTGTCGGGGGGCTTCACCCCGCGGATGCGCGGCAATGTGGAAGACTGGAGTATCGCCTTCGGCCTGCGCGGGACACTGCGGAGCGCCTCCCTGCTGCTCGACGGCTGGAACTACGACATGAGCGCCGTGTTCGGTCAGCACCGCACGACATACTTCATCTGGAACACCGTCAACCCGCAACTCCTGCGCCTCAGAGAGGACATGCCGACAGAATACTTTGGACGCGCCTACGAGGAGCGGGACAAGACCTTCAACCTCGACCTCTCCCGGCTGTTCGATACCGACCTCTTCTACTCTCCGCTGAACGTGGCCTTCGGGCTGGAGTACCGCGAGGAAGAGTACGAGATCGAATCCGGCGAGAAAAACGGCTGGTGCATCGACGACCAGGGAGAATGCGACGGACAAGCGAAGGAATATGGTCTCGCGGCCCAGGGGTTCGACATCGGCGGCCAAGCCTATCCCGGCATCCGCCCGGAGAATGCCGTGGAGGCCGAACGGGGCAGCTTCGGTGCCTATCTCGACCTCGAAGCCGACGTCATCGAGAGCGTACTGCTCAACGCCGCCGGCCGCTTCGAACACCATGAAGGCATCGGCGAGTCTTTGGACGGCAAGCTGGCCGGCCGCTGGGACGTGATCGCGGACTATCTGGCGCTGCGCGGCTCGCTGGGCACCGGCTTTCGCGCCCCGACCGTGGGGCAGGTCCTCTACCGGGATACGACCTTCGGCCTTGACGAACACGGTATCCTCACCGAGCAGCCCACGCTGCCGGCGAGCGACCCGATTGCGCAACAAAAGGGGGCCAAGCCGCTCACGCCCGAGACCTCCTTCTCTTTTTCCATCGGCACGGTGCTGACCCTTGGCGAGCTGTCCGTCACCCTGGACTACTACAACATAGAAGTCAGAAACCGGATTGGGCTGACCGCCCCCCAAAGCATCACCGCTCAAGATATCACCGCCCTGGCGGCTCGGGGCGTCGACAATCGGGGCGTGACGACCGTCAAGTTCTTTGCCAACGCGTTCGAGACCTACACCCAGGGCATCGATCTGGTGGCAACCTACCCTCTGGAACTGTTCGGCGGCAACATCGGCACGACTCTGTTGACCTTCGCTGGCAACTGGAACGACACCAAACTCAATCTTGATTCGATTGACGCGCAGGTCATCGATTCGGTGCGCAAAGTCCAGGTTGAAGAGATTGAGCCGGAATTCCGCTTCTCGCTGATGGCGGACCACACCTGGGGCCCATGGCGGCTCCTCGCCCGGCTGCACTACTACGACCAATTCACCGAGCCGTACCAGGATTATTTTATCAGCCCCCCCCTCCGCCCCAAGGCCCGGGCATTACTCGACCTGGAAGCGTCATACACGTTCGGCTTCGGGATGACGGTGGCGGTCGGTGCGGACAATCTGCTCGACACCTATCCGACCAAGGTCGGACGGCTGCATCGCGATGCATATGATGCCGGCCAGAAGTATCCGGTCGCCTCACCGTATGGCTACAACGGCGGCTTCTACTACTTCAGGGCGTCGTACGCATTCTGAAACAAAGAGTGAACGTGTCCTCCAAGAGATATCAGCTGTTGACACATTGACTCTTGCTGGCGCTCACCCACCAGGCGCGATGAACAGGCGAGGAAAACGCATGAGGAAACTCGGGCAATCCGGTCTCCTGGTGTCACTCCTGGTCTTGCTGATCTCAGCACCGGCCGGGGCGCAGCAGGCCGCCCAGGCCGACAGGGTCGTCGGCCTTGAAGAAATCCGGGTAGTTGGCTCCCGGTCGGCGGGCCGCTCGGCCGCAGATTCGCCCGTACCGGTAGACGTGATTGATGGCGACAGCCTCAAGCACTACGGCACCACGGATATGAACGACCTGCTGTCGGCGACCGTCCCCTCCTACAAGGTCTTTCAGTACGGCATCGGTGTTGAGGCCGCCCTGGTCCGCCCGGCCAAGCTGCGCGGCCTGCCGCCCGACTCGACCCTGGTGCTGGTCAACGGCAAACGCCGCCACCGTTCCTCGGCGATTACCCGCTGGAGTTACGGTTTGGCCAGCGGTTCGCATGGGACGGATATCGCCTCCATCCCGTCCATCGCCCTCAAACGCGTCGAAGTCCTGCGCGACGGCGCCGGCGCCCAGTATGGCTCCGACGCGGTGGCCGGAGTGCTGAATTTCGTGCTGCGCGACGCGCCCGAGGGCGGCAGCCTGGAGACCAACCTGGGCCAGTACTACCACGGCGACGGCGACCGGCTGAATGTCGCGGGCAACCTCGGCCTGCCGCTGACCGAGGCCGGCTTTGCCAACTTCAGCTTCGAGTTCACCAACGCCGATTCGACCAACCGCAGCGTGCAGCGCGACGACGCCCGGCGCATGATCGAGCACGGCAACGCCTTTATCCGCAGATCCGCAGCCCAGCCCTGGGGCGCACCGGACGTGACCTACGACTATAAATTCTTCGGCAACCTCGGCCTCGACCTCGGCACCGACCACCAGCTGTACGCCTTCGGCAACTACGCCGAGCGCGAGATTGAAGACACCTTCTACTGGCGTAATCCGGCCAGTTTTCCCGGCGTGTTCGCCCAGGGCGACGAGCTACTGGTCGCCGACCTGTCTGCGGACGGGATGTCCGGCAACTGCCCGACGATCACGGCCGGCGATTATGTTGAGCAGGGTCCGGCCGCGCTGGCCCCGCTAATGGGCCAGGACGACTGCTACGCCCTGGCCCAGGCATTCCCGGGCGGTTTCACCCCCCGGTTCCGGGGCGTGGTCAACGACTGGAGTCTCGCCTTCGGCCTGCGTGGGGAGCTGCGCAGCACCTATGCCTTAAAGAGTAGACGTGCCAACACCTTTGATATATTGGCGGACACGTTTGCTCTTTTGCTGGACGGCTGGCACTACGACCTGAGCGCCGGCTTCGGTCAGAACAGCATGGACACCCACCTCAGGAACAGCGTGAATCCGAATCTGGTCCGCTTCAGGGCCGCGATTCCGACCCGCTACCGAACCCGCAGGTACGAGGAGCGGGACAAGATCTTCAACCTCGACCTGTCCCGGCCGTTCGACCTCGGCCTGTTCGCCTCTCCGCTGAACGTGGCCGTCGGCCTGGAGTACCGGGAAGAAACCTTTGAGAGCGGAACCGGGGAACCGAATTCCTATTTCCGTGACGAGGTGCTGGCCCGACAGGGCTTCGCGGTCGCAGTCTCCGGCTACCCGGGCACCTCGCCCGAGGAGGCGACCGAGGCCAGCCGGGACAGTTTTGGCGCGTATCTCGACCTGGAGGCCGATGTCGTGGCCGATGTGTTGCTCACCGCTGCGGGTCGGTTTGAGCACCATGCCGGCGTCGGGGAATCGCTCAATGGCAAGCTGGCCGCCCGCTGGACTCCCCCCATCCCCCCCCTGCTAGGGGGGGCATGGGGGGGTTGGCGCTGCGCGGCTCCATCGGGACCAACTTTCGGGCGCCAACCGTCGGGCAGGCCAACTATCGGAACATCACCTCGAGCCTCAACGCCGAGACCGGCGAACTGAACCTGACCTATGTGCTGTCGGGCAACGACCCGATTGCCCAACAGAAGGGCGGCAAGCCGCTCGGCCCCGAACACTCAACCAGCTTCAGCCTCGGCGCGATTCTCACGCTCGGCGACCTGTCCGTCACCGCCGACTACTACAATATGGAGGTCCGCCGTCGGATCATGTTGAGCCAGAATTTCCTCCTCACCGAGGCCGACAGAGCCGCCCTGGCCGCCGCCGGCATCGACATTGTGGGCGGCCAGGTCAGCTACTTCAACAACGACTTCAGCACCACGACCCAGGGGCTGGATGTCGTGGCGACCTACCCCCTAGACTGGTTCGGCGGTCGGGCCGGCTCGACCCTGTTCACCTTTGCCGGCAACTGGAACACCACCGAGGTCGACAAGCGCAACCCCAGAATCACCAATGACCTGCGGGCCGCCCAAATTGAGAACACCTCCCCGGAGTTCCGCTTCACGCTGAGCGCAGATCATAGCTGGGGACCGTGGCGGCTGCTCACCCGGCTCCACTACCATGACGACTTCAAGGATTTCCCGATCTTCAGAGCCACAAACCCCGTCCATGCCCATGCCCGCGCCCTGCTCGACCTGGAAGCGTCGCATACCTTCTTCAGCGGTGCGTTCAGCGGCGTGACCCTGGCGCTTGGCGCGCAAAACCTGCTCGACACCTATCCGACCAGAAACAAGTATGCCGGCCGCCACGGCATGAAATACCCGGTCGTCTCACCGTACGGCTACAACGGCGGATTCTACTATATGCGGGCATCCTACGCCTTCTGAACCTAAGGACCCGTCCGACGCGGCTGATTCCCAATACATTTGTCTCTCCACGCTCCATTGTTCGTATCCAGCCTGCTACTTGTAGTCTGTAGACTCATAGGCAGCATCGTCAGAGGCTTAGCCTCTCAGTGTTGCACGAGACCAGGGGCAGATGGAAAGTAGACGGCTGAGAAAACCAAGTCAGGAATTAAGGCAAATACTTGCGGATAATATCCGTGCCTACAGAACAGCGAGGTGCATCTCGCAAGAAGAGCTCGCGGACAGGTGCGACCTACACCGCACGTATGTGGGTTCGGTGGAGAGAGGCGAACGGAATGTCACCCTCAGTACCTTAGAGACCTTTGCCGCTGCCCTTGGTGTGAGTGTCCCTGGACTCTTAACCAAGGGAGCGGTGAAGGATGGCAAGGAACAATCCCGACCTAGAGCGGTACATCGCGGTAATCCAACTAAGCGGCCTGTCAATCTACGATCCTATTGAGATTGGTCACCCGCAGCTCTGGATTCCAACATCAACCTTAGAAGAAATTCTCAACCGGGCACTGAAAGACGTTTCCCTCCATGGGCTGCCATTACGCACTCGCTCGAAGGTGGTGAAAGAATACATCTGCCGGGCACTCGGCTATCCGGTGTCACCCCGCTTCAAAAGGACTCGGCCGCGTTTTCCAGGACAGCTTTTTGACACCTACATCCAGAAATCCAACAATCTGCAAGTCTGGAACGAGGAGCTTGCTCCCACACGCCGGTATGTCATCGTTCGAGTTGGGCCGGGAGACGTCATCACGAGAGTAAAAGTCGTCACCGGCACCACGCTGGCGCGACTGGACACGACGGGGAGGCTGACCCACAAGTACCAGGCGCAGCTGATCCCAGGAACGCAAAACGCGGAACTCGTCACCGCCGAAGACACGGGGCTGCTCCAGTTCATCGTCCAGCCTGGCGTCGATCTGGGGTCCGTTGCCAGTCCTACTGACCAGCCTCAGGCAGGCCAGATCTTGCCGATTGGCGAGATTTTTGAGCGGCTGAAATATCTTGTCGGAGAGGGCTTCATAGATGCTGGTTCTGACCAGGAGCGGAATCGCGGCGCGGCTTTACACCGGCTGGTGTGCCAGCGCCTCGGCTACACCGACTACCGGGACGACGGGCAGTTTCCAGACGTGCGCCACCAGCTTCTTGAAGTGAAGCTGCAAACCTCACCGACAATCGACCTCGGATTGGTGCGCCCCGATAACACAGAAGCTCTCGATATCCCGCACATTGAGGGCCAGCAGATTCGCCATTGCGATGTGCGCTATGCGTTGCTCTCTGCGCGTAGCGACGGAAAATACGTAACGCTGACGCACCTGTTCCTCTCCACTGGCGAGAGGTTTTTCACCCGCTTCCCCCAGTTTCAGGGCAAGGTCCTGAACAGGAAGCTTCAGATTCCTCTACCGACTGACTTTTTCAAGGCGTAAACCGAACGCTTCCCAGACCATGGCGTCCAGCTCCTTTTGGAGGCCATGGGCTTCAGGAGAAGGAATACACCGGTATAGGTGCTTGGCTTTCGCCACAATGGCACGACCGGGTTCGCTATACGGGTCGGGCAGGGGAAAACGTTCAACATACTGGGTGATGAAGCGGCGGCGACCAGCGTACAGCTTATTGTGGAAACAATGATCGTAGAAGTGTTCGATGAACGTGGAGTTGCCGACGGCGGCGGCCAGCCAGAGCAGGTCTGTGGGCACAGAGTCCTGGCAGGTGAGCCAATAGCAGTCACCATTGACCACGGAACCTTCCTGGTCAATCCAGAATGTAGGCTCTTGGGCAATATCGCGGAACACCAGCTTGGGATCAGTCCACGCCTCAGGATCCTGGGGGACCCAGATTTCATACCATTCACGTCCCGCCTCAATGAGGTATTGACGCCCTTCAAGGGTGGCCCGGTGAGTCTCAAGGTAGGCTCGGCTGCGAGGATATTTTGCCAGCACTACGGCCTGACGCCGGCCCTGCACAACCTCATGCGGATAGAGGATGCTGTTTTGCCGGTCGGGTATGAGGGGCTTGAAACGACGCGCCAGGTGATGGGTGGCAAGAGGTTTGAGCAGCTCAGGCCGCTCTGCCTTGGACATGTCCTGCCAGTCTTTGCGGATGAACACCTTGTCGGCGCAGGTCTTGACGCCAACCCGGATTTTTCCAATATCGCGAAACGTGCCCCACGTCCGCGCCTCGACTGTAGCCAGCCAGGTGTCAATGGCCTGTGTGGTCAGACGCCAGACGCCGTCAGCAGCACCGTTCGTGTCCAACCTGCCATGTTGCACCTGAAAGTGTCGTCCATCGGCAAGTTCAATGACGCCTTCCCTGTCCAGAGCGCTCAGCGGGTCGGTCATCCGTTCGTGGGCCGGGGCAGAAGTCTGGTAGATCGACGTGAATTCCGGGGAGGGTGCCTTGCCGCCGTGTGTTCCTTCGGCAACCAGAACGGCGGGCAGGACAGCAGCATCAAACAGCTTCGTGTCTCCCAAATCCCAGATATGGGAGATATGGAAGCGTTGCAGAAGAACCCGCCGGACAGAAGCACCGGACTTCGTCGTCATGAAACGGTTGGAAACAACGATCCCGGCCAGCCCTCTGGGGGCGAGCACCTGAGATATGCCGAGGATAAAAGCGTAGTAGAGATCCACGCGACCGGATAGTCCGAACCGCCGAGACAGGAGCCGCGCCCGTGTAGTCCCCATAACCTGGGTACGGACGTAGGGAGGATTGGCAATAATCAGATCGTAAGCCTCTGGAACCGTGCGACAAAAGAGGTTGCCATTCTCACCATCCCCCCACTGTTCAAGAACAAAATCCAGAAAGTTTGTTGGCTCGAAATGCAGTGACACGCTGGGGAATTGCTGCGTAATGCTTCGCCTGGCGGAGTCAAGCGCCTCGGTGTTGGTCTCAAAACCGAAGGCTTCGATCATCAGGTTTGGCTGGTCGGCCAAGCGTTCGAGCAGACTGAGAAGAAGCTGTCCGTGACCGACAGCGGGGTCAAGGATACGCAGGGGCCGGTCAGCGGGCAGTGTTTCGGCGGTTTGGACAACCTGCCGGGCAATAAAATCGGCGAGAATTTTGGGCGTATAGGTAACGCCGTCAGCCTTTTCTTGGGTGACGGCATCATAACGCTTCGTCAAGCCTGGCTGGTCAAGTGTTGCCATGACGGATCAGCCTCGTCCCCTCAGACCCAGCAGCTACATAGCTCAGAAATAAAGCCCTCAGCACGAGCTACTTCTTGGCCCACAGGTCGGCATAGCCGGCGATCTCGACCTCGTAGGCTGCCGGCGTCATCTGGAGCGGCTGTTCGGTATCCAGATTGATGGCGACAAATTCCAGCCGGGCGTCTTTCTTCCAGTGCTTGACGCTGTTCTCCCACACCCCGGGTTGCGGCCCGTGGTGCAGCCCCTGGGGATTCAGCGAAATCACCCCGTAGGGCGTGGTGCCGCTCTTGCGACTCAGGGTGAATTCGCCGCTGTGGACGAAAAACACCTCGTCGTAGTCGATATTGCGGTGGTACCAGGGCACCCGCAGGGCACGCGGGTCGCCCTCAAGCGGACGCGGGGCAAAGGTACAGATCACAAAGCCCGCCGCTTCGAACGTCCCGTGGGCGCTGGGCGGCAGATGCACGCCCTCGCTCATCAGCGGCCGGAAGTCCTTGACGTTCAGCTTGAACACCGAGTGGCTGCCCTTCCAGCCAACCACGTCGAGCGGACAAAAATCGTAGAAGATGGACGTGTGCGCTCCACGGCGTTTAACCCGCAGCTCCCACTCGTCGCGCTGCTCGGTCACCGGTCCGGGCTCAGGCACTTCGATCACGTCATAGTCAAACGGCGCGTAATGGCCGACACCGGCCCGGTCGGGGAAGCTGATCGGCCCGCGCGACTCGATGATCAGCGAGAAGTTGTCGCGGCTGTCCGGCACGAGGCGATAGCTCGTGCCTTTGGGAATTACCAGATAGTCGCCCTCGACATACGCCAGCGGCCCAAAATCACTCTGCAACACACCCCGGCCCTTATGGATGAAGTGCACCTCGTCGCCGTCGCCGTTCCGAAAGCAGTGCGGCATCGGCTCCGAGCGCTGCGAGACGGACAGACTCACGTCGTCGTTGTACAACACCTGGCACGGCTCGCCGCGCGGATCGTCGCGGTCGGTCGGCACCAGGTCGTAGGCGTGAAAGGCCCGCGGCCGCAGTGGTCCCTCAATCCGCTTCCAGTCGGTCGGCGGATGGGTGTGATAGAACTGGCTGGCCGGACCAAAGAAGCCCTGCCGGCCGTGCTCCTCTTCGTACAGCCCCTCGGGAATGGCGACGTGGGCCTGTTTGGGAACGGTGCCTTTTGTGTGTTGGATTTTCATGCTGCCCTCCTCATATGTGCGGCAGGACGTGTTTGCCGAAGCGATCCAGCGAGGCCAGGATCTGCTGCCGGGGCAGACCGCCGAAGTCGGCCAACAGGCTCACATTGGTGATGCCCGAGGCTTTGATCTGCCGAATGCGCTCGATACACTGCTCGGGATCGCCAAAGAGCACGCGCTGGGGATATAGATAGTTCTCGTAATCCATGGCCTCGAAGCCTTTGCGCAGATTTTTATAGGCCGCGTACTGATCGGAGTAGGCCGACTCGGGGTTGGCCGCCTGAACCGATTCGAGGTAGCGCATCATCGCCGCCTGTGGCTCGTGCTTGGCCTTGTCGGGCGTTTCGCCGCAGTAGAAATGGTACACGCCCAGGACTTCGGCGGCGTCGGTATGGCCGTGGGCGGTGCGCGTGTCACGAAACAGCTTGATTCGGCCGACCAGGGCTTCGGGCTGGGCGGCGGCGTAGGGCACGACCATGAGGTGATAGCCCTGCTTGCCGGTCCATTCAAACGATTCCGGGGTGAAGATGCACGCTACATACACGGGCGGCGGTTTCTGGACCGGTTTGGGCAGGACTTGCAGATCGGTGACCGTACGGAATTTTCCCTGGTAGGAAAACCGGGGCTCGGTCCAGGCTTTCATGATGATGTCGTGGGCCTCCTCAAACAGCCGCCGACTATCGCCCATATCGCGCTCAAAGGCGTCAAACTCGCCCCGTTGAAAGCCGCGGCCAATCCCAAACTCCAGCCGCCCGCCCGACAGGCAGTCGAGCATGGCGAATTCCTCGGCAATCCGAATCGGGTCTTGCAGCGTCAGCAGGGCGATGCCGGAACCGATACGGATGTTTGTAGTCCGCTGGGCCACGGCCGTGCCCAGGACCGGCACCGACGGGATATGGCCGCCGTAGTGGTAAAAATGGTGCTCGGCAAACCACACCGAATGAAAGCCGTACTCCTCGGCCTTATCGGTTTCGAGCAGCATGTTCTGGTAGAACTCGTACTCGCTGGCGTGCAGCTGGGGAAAAAAGCTGGGGAGGTGAAAGAGTGAAATTTTCATGCTGTCTCCCTGGGTCTGGGCTGGGCCTGTGCTAAACGATGATCTCTTCCTGATGCAGTGGTCATTAACGTTCACCTTTGTCGGTCTCGGTTAGAAACTGGCGCATGGTGGCCAGCAGCTGATCGATCTCCTCGTCACTGCCAATCGAAATGCGCACGCAGTCGCTCAGCTCGGGTTCGGAAAAATAGCGGACCAGAATCCGCCGCGCTTTCAGCCGCTCGTACAGCGGCTGCTGGCTGACCCCGCGCCGACGCGCCACCACAAAATTCGCCTGCGAGGGGGAGACGTCATAGCCGAGGTCGTGGAGGGCCGCGCTTAGCCGTGCGCGCGTGGCCCGGATCTTGGCCACATTGGTCCGCATCCAGCCGTAGTCTTCGAGCGCCGCCACCGCCGCCACTATGCTCAGACGGTTCATGTTGTACGAATCCTTGACCTTCATCAGCTCGCCAAGCAGCTCGGGGTGGCCAAAGGCCAGACCGATCCGCAGCCCGGCCAGAGAAAACGACTTGGACAGGGTGCGCAGAATCACTACCTGGGGATAACGGGCCAGCAGCGGCAGGGCGGTGTGGTGGGCAAAATCCACATACGCCTCGTCAACCACGAGCAGCCCCGGGGTCTGTCGGGCCAACTCCTCGAGCTGCTCCAGGGGCGTGAAATTGCCGAACGGCGCATTCGGGTTGGCGACAAAGATGAGCTTGGCCCGGCTCTCGACCAGGGCCTGGAGCGGCAGGGAAAAATCCGCGGGCCAAGGTACATGCACAGCCCGGCCGTCCTGCATGGCCACCAGGATATCGTACAGGCTATAGGTCGGGACCGGATAGGCGACCCGGTCACCCGGGTCGATACAGGTACGCATCAGCATGGTCAGCAGGTCGTCCGAGCCGTTGCCGACCAGGACCTGATCCGGCTCCAGGCCGTACACCTCGGCCGCCTTGCGCCGCACGTCTTCGGCACTGGGACTCGGATAGATGCGCAGCTGGTGGCCGGGCGCGCTTTGGCGGGAGGAATCGTCACCGACCGCCCGTTGCAGGGCGCGCACGACGTGGGGCGACGGCGGATAGGGGTTCTCGTTGGAATTGATCTTGATGTAGCGGTCCAACTCCCGGGGCTGTTCGCCGGGCACATAGCCGTGCATGCGGCGGACGGCCGGCCGCACGACCGCAAAGCGGGAAAACGGCTGCTGCATGGCCTCTTCCTATAGCCGACTTCCGAGGGCGAGAGAAGGGATGTCGATAGCTCTGTGTGTCGGGAACGGCCTATGCGCCGACCGGTGTCTGTCTTAATTCTGACGCAAACTCCCTGGTAGGCTCATGCGCCTGAGAAATGGGCACGGGAGCGCAGAAGGGACACATGAAGGAGAAGATCACAAAAGCCGATCAATCTGACAGGACTCGGACCGCTCTCCTGACCAGCGCCCGTGAGCTGTTTGGCAAGCAGGGGTATGTCAACACGTCCACCGAAGAGATTGTTCGGGAGACTGGAGTGACCAGAGGCGCGATGTATTATCACTTTCGCAGCAAAGCCGACCTCTTCCAGGCCGTTTTTATCGAGGTTGAAGGCCTTATGCAGCGAACAATTGTTCAGAGAGTGATAGAGGCCGAGGGCGATACCTGGCAGCGTATGGTGCTTGGCTCCCGCGCCTTCTTTAAACTCTGCACCAAGCCTGACATTCAGCGTATTCTCTACGTTGATGGCCCAGCCGTCTTAAACAAAGACGCCTGGCAGACTCTGGGCATTGAGGGTGGGAGAAATATTATCCGACAGAATTTACGGATATTGATGGATCATGGCTACATCGAAAAGCAGCCGCTTGAAGCGCTGACACACCTGTGGTCTGGGGTCTACTCCGAATCGGCTTTATACATCGCCCGCGCGGAGGATAAGGAAGCAGCCCTGGCAGAAGCAGAACGGTGTGTGGCGCAGTTGGCCAACGGGCTGCGGCTCCAAGCCCAGGTTGCGCGCAGCCGTAAGAGACTACTCCGAGAGCCAGACGACTCGCCCAGAGCAGCCCTGGCTCTCCCCGCCTATGGCGGCCTGTGTGTTTGATACCATCATTCTACCGCGTTACTATTCGAGCTCGGTCTCGTTCGGGTTCTGACACTCTCTTTTCCAAGAGGAGACCCAGAGGTTCCATACTGACCCACTCCCATCCTGTGTGCGAGTTGACAGCACACAGGGCCATTTGCTACTCAAAAAGGCGCTATAGTGAGAGAGAGAAGGAGGAAAGATCATTGGCAAACTGGACCGAAACAACGGTCAATGTCGGCGGCACCGACGTTGCTCTCGTCAGAGGTGGCTCCGGCAAACCTCTTTTTATGCTCCACGATGAGCTTGGCTTTCCCGGCTGGGTCACATGGAACGACGCCCTGGCTGAGGAGCGTGAGTTTTTGATTCCTCTCCAACCGGGCTACGGCAAGACCCCCCGCGTGGACTGGATCCGCACCTACCGTGACCTGGGCGGTTTCTACGCCCGCATGATCCGGGAAATGAACCTGGGTCCGATTGATGCTATTGCCTTTTCCGCAGGTGGCTATGCGGCCGCCGAGATGGCTGCGGCCGACCCCGCCATGTTCGAGCGGCTGGTCCTGGTCGCGCCCATGGGCATCAGGCCCGAAGAGGGCGAAATCGCCGACATCTTCCCGCTGACCATCCGCACCCATATGCGGGCGACGGTTGCCGATATCAACACGCCCGAGTTCGGGGACATCTACGGCGGCGAAATGACCCCGGACCAGTTTGAGGCGTTTGAGGACGCCCGGGCGGAAGCCGCCCGGATCGGCTGGGAGCCGTACATGCACAACCCCAGCCTGCCCCATCTGCTGGAGGGGGCCAAAGGCTTGTCGGCCCTGCTGGTCCGGGGTAGTGCCGACGCCATTGTCCCCAAAGGCTGTATTGATTCGTACAAGAAAGTCATTGACCACGCTCAGGTCGCCACCATCCAGGGGGTGGGCCACCGACCGGAGATCGAGAACTCGGCCGAGTTTATCCGCATCGTCAGAGACTACCTGACCTCGTAGACCTGCAAGAGGGAGCCATGAAACTCGCCTATTTCACCGAACGGCCGTACCGCTGGATCGACGAGGACGAGGTTCTGAAAAACAAGGCCTTTTTTGCCCTGTCGAACCGGCACTTCGATCATCACAAGGCGGCCGACGACTATAACTACTTCCTGGACGAATACTGCTACGCCGAGGAACTGGGCTTTGACGCAGTAGCTCTCAACGAACATCACGGCAACCCGTTCTGCATGGGCAGCGTGATGAACGTCGAGGCGTCCATCCTGGCCCGCATCACCAACAAGGTCAAAATCGTCCTCATCGGCAACCCCCTGCCGGTCATCAAACACCCGCTGCGCATGGCTGAGGAACTGGCCGAGATCGACCTCATCTCGCGCGGGCGGCTGGTGACGGGCTGGGTACGCGGGGCGGGCAGCGAGCAGTTCTTCAACAATGCCAACCCGGCCTACAACCGCGAAATGTTCAATGAGGCGCACGACTTCATCGTCCAAGCCTGGACCAAGCCCGGTCCGTGGCGCTACGAGGGCAAGCACTTCCACTACCGGCACGTCAACCCGTGGGCCCTGCCCTACCAGAAACCCCACCCCCAGATGTGGATTCCGGGCGTCCTGAGCCCGGAGACGGTACGCTGGTGCGCCCAACACCGCTACCCCTATATCGGCCTTGGCACCGCGCTCGGTCCGACCTGCGACCTGTGGGATATGTATGCCGACGAGGCGGCCAAACTCGGCTACCAGGCCGGTCCGGAGAACTTCGGCTATCTGATTCCGAGCTTCGTGGCCGAAACGGACGAAAAAGCCCAGGAGCTGGGCAGAAATTTCGTGTACGGCGGGGGGCAAAACGCCTTTTCCCGGCCCGAGCATACCCTGCCGCCGGGCTACAACTCCAAGGGCGCGATCAAGATGCTGGCCCGCCATCCGGGCGGCAGCTGGCTGGGCGTCAACCCCGACAAGCTGCGTGAGTCCAAAGACGGCGAACTGCGGCCGGAGACCGACTATGACGTGGTCCGCAAAAAGCTCTTGTCCGGCTACCAGAAGGTGCAGAACAACCATCAGCTGATTATCGGCTCGCCCAAGACCGTGATCCCCAAGCTGAAACTGCTGTTGCAGATTCTGCGACCTGGTGTGTTCGTGTTCTTTAATGTCCAGGGCACGGTCAGCAACGAAGATCGGCTGACCAGCATGCGGCTGATCGCCAATGAGGTCATGCCCGAGCTGCGGGAGTACGCCAAAGAAATCGACCTGCCCGATTCATACCAACGCACGCCGGGCTCGGTCGCCCTGCAATCGGGTGTCTCCCCGGCTCCGGTCTCCGACCGGGGACCGCTGGAGGAGTTAGGTTTGCGCTAAGCCCAGCCATACTGTGTGGCCAGGTGGACGTGGATGGTCATGGAGGAGGAGTCATGCAGTCGGTGAACATTCTGCGGGTTGTAATCGGAACCCTGTTCGGAATCGTGCTCGTCCTGCCGCCCGGTGGACTCCGGGCCGCGCAGACGGCGAGCGTCGCTCACCCCTTTCCCTACCCGCCGGCCCTCAGGCCACAGGTCGAGTTCTGGCAACGGGTGTTCACCACCTCGAGACAGACGGTCATTCTGCACGACAACGTTCACATGATAGTCTATAAGGAGCTGGACTTTCAGCCCTTGTATGAGGCGCATGCGGACCGGCAGCGCACCCTCGCCCGGCTGAGAAAACAGCGCGTCGAGCGCGAGATCAGACACATTCGGACGACCCTGCGCAAGCTGCACCGCGCGAACAGGACTACCCGGCTGACGGCCGAAGAACGCCGGATTAAGCGGCTGTTCAGCGACATCCCCGGCTCCAGGAAGTTTCTCCGCGCCGCAGCCGAGGGCCGGGTTCGGTCGCAAACCGGGATCGGCGAAAAATTTCGGCAGGGCATCCAGATTTCGGGGCGCTATCTGGACGAGATGGAGGCGATTTTCCGCCAGGCCGGCCTGCCGGTTGAGTTGACCCGTCTGCCGCTGGTCGAATCCACGTTCAATATCAACGCCTACTCAAAAGCCGGCGCGGCCGGGGTGTGGCAGTTCATCCGCTCGACCGGGCGGCTGTTCATGCGGGTCGATGGGCTGATTGACGAGCGGCGCGACCCGCTCCTGTCCGCCCAAGCGGCGGCCAAGCTGCTCAAAGCGAACTACGACAGACTCGGCACCTGGCCGCTGGCCATTACCGCCTACAACCACGGTCAAGCCGGCATGGTCAGAGCGGTCAGAAAGCTCGGCACCACCGATATTGCCCGTATTATCCGTTCCTACAAAAGCCGCCGCTTCGGTTTTGCCTCGCGCAACTTTTATCCCGAATTTCTGGCCGCCCTCGAAGTCGAGAAAAACGCGACCGCCTACTTTGGTGAAATCAAGCGCGACGCCCCGTTTCGCTACGACGAGGTCGCCCTGGACGGCTATCTGTCGCTGGGCGTTGCGGCCCGCTGCGCCAACATTTCGACCGAGCGGCTGATTGAGTTCAACCCCGCCCTGGGCAGGTCTATCCGTCGGGGCAGGCGCTTCATCCCCAGCGGCTACCGGCTGCGTCTCCCGGATGGCACGGCCGACTATTTTCGCCGCCAGTATGCGGCCCTGGATATCAACTCGCATACCGTGCAGCCCGGCCAGACCCTGGACATCATCGCCCAGCGCTACAGGACCAGCGTCAAGGCCCTGCAAGAGCTGAACCATATCCCGAATGTCAATTTCATCCGGGTCGGCCAGCGCCTGCGGCTGCCCCACACCAAGGCGCCGACTGTCGTGGCCCAGGCGCCCGCCGCCCCAGCTCCGTCCCAACCCACGCCGCCTGAAGCCGCCCCCGAGCTACCGACTACCGTTGTCCAGGCACCCGTCGCCCCAGCTCCGTCCCACACGCCTCAACCCGAATCCAGCCGTTCAGACTACGCCCATACGGTCCAGCACGGTCAAACCCTGGGCACGATCGCCCAGCGCTATCAGACCACCGTTGCCACCCTCAAGAAACTCAACGGCATTGAGCGGGTGAACTTCATTCGTCCCGGCCAGCAACTCCGCCTGCCCGGCAGCTACGCGACCCATACGGTCCAGCGCGGCCAGACCCTGGACACGATTGCCAAACGCTACGGGACGACCGCGGGCGTGCTCAAGCGCCTCAACGGGGTGAAGAACCCCCGTCTGCTGCGGATCGGCCAGACCTTATACATCCCCCTGAGTTATTGACCGACAGCGTCCCACGCTGGGACGCGCAGGGCATTCCTCTGCTTTTTCGGCTGTGCTAGCGTTCCGGCAAGGCGGTTGATGATTCTCTCCCCTGTGAGCGGTCATCATCAACCGCCTTGTTGGCCGAGCCCTTTGGGCCGGACACGAACGCTATGGGCTATTATCCAATCTTTGTCGATCTGAACGGCCAGCCGTGCCTTGTCATTGGGGGCGGAAGCGTCGCCGAGCGGAAAGTGGCGTCTCTGCTCGACGCCCAAGCCCGGATCAGCGTGATCAGCCCGACACTGACCCGGCAGCTCGAAGCCTGGGCCGCCGAACTGCGGATCAGGACGCTGCGGCGTACCTACCAGAGCGGTGATCTGCGCGGCTTTCGTCTGGTGTTTGCGGCCACCTCAGACCAGGATTTGCACCAGCGCCTGGCCGCAGAGGCAGACGCCGCGGGCGTGTTGCTGAACGTCGCGGATCGCCCGGCCGTGTGTTCGTTCATCGTCCCGGCCGTCGTCTCCCAGGGCGATCTGAGAATCGCCGTGTCCACCAGCGGGACAAGCCCGGCCCTGGCCCAAAAAATCCGCCACCAGCTGTCCGCAGACTTTGGTCCCGAGTACGCCCAGGCGCTCCAACTGCTGGCTCGAATCCGAGAGCGGGTGACCCGAGAGCGGCTGTCAAGCCAGGAACGCCAGCACCGTTTTCACAGCCTCGTCAATTCTCCCCTGCTCGACTATCTCCGCGACCGGAAAATTGATAAGCTCGACGGCCTGCTGCGCGTAACCCTGGGAGAAGCCTACAGTCTGGAGCACCTCGACTTTCAGGTATGACCGGTGGAAATTGTCCTGCTGACATCAACCCTCGTCTTCTATCTGCTGAGCACGGTGGGATTTCTGCTCGCCCTGGTGTCGCCCCAGCAGCTCTTTGGCCGCATCGCCCCCGGCCTGCTGCTGGTCGCCTGCGCCACCCACGGCGGGGCGATTATGGTGCGTTCGCTGTCGGTCGGCTATATTGCGGTCACCAATCCGTATGAGGCAGTGTCCTTCTTCACCTGGATAACCAGCGGCCTGTTCCTGCTGGTCCAGTGGCGCTCGTCCCTGACCGTGCTGGGGGCGGTGGTCAGTCCGATTGGCTTTGTCCTGACTCTGGGCGTGTTTGTCTTGTATACCCAGGCGCGAGCCCTGCCGCCGGCCCTGCAGAGCAGTTGGCTGCCGGTACACGTGACGCTCGCCTTTTTGGGCAACGCCGTGTTCTGCGTCGCCTTCTTTGCCAGCCTGATCTATGTGTTCCAGGAAAAGCGGCTCAAGGGCAAAAAAATCGGCGGGGTGCTGCGCCACCTGCCCTCCCTGGAGACCCTCGACAAGCTGAACTATCGCTCCCTGTCGTGGGGCTTCCCGCTGCTGACCCTGGGCATTGTCAGCGGCGCGGTGTGGGCCCGCCACGCTTGGGGCCATTTCTGGATTTGGGAGCCGCGGCCGATACTGTCCCTGGTCAGCTGGGTCTTGTACGCCTTCCTGCTCCACTATCGCAGCTTCGGCTGGCGCGGACGACGCGCCGCAACCCTGACCATTGTGTGTTTTGCCGTACTCCTGGTCTCATTCCTGGGAGCCCAGCTCCTGCCGGGTCGGCATGGGGGCGAATTTGGCTAAGCCGGACCCCAGCCTGATGGTCGTTGGCCTCAACCACCATACGACGCCGGTCGAGGTGCGCGAGAAGCTGGCCTTCAGCGACGGCATGCTGCACCATGCCCTGCCCCGCCTGGTCGAGGCGCCCGGCATCCAGGAAGGCGCGATCATCTCGACCTGCAACCGGGTCGAAGTCGTGACCTGGACCCACGATCCGCCACAGGCCAGCCGCCACATCAAAACCTTTCTGGCCCAGGAGCAGGGCCTGCCGCTCCGTCTGTTTGAAGCCCATCTGTACACCCATACCGACAGGGAGGCGGTCAGACACGTGTTCCGCGTCGCCTCCAGCCTCGATTCCCTGGTCGTGGGCGAACCCCAGATCCTGGGACAGATCAAAGACGCGTATAGCGCCTCGGCCTCGCTCGGCACGCTGGGGACGGTGCTCCACCGCTGGTTCCACAAGGCATTCTCGGTCGCCAAACGCGTGCGGAGTGAAACCGCCATTGCGGCCAAACCCGTCTCGGTCAGCTCGGTGGCGGTCGAGCTGGCGTGTCGGATTTTTGACCAGCTGACCGACAAGACCGCCATGGTCATTGGCGTGGGAGAGATGAGCCAGCAGGCCATCCGCCAGCTCCGGGCCAGGGCCATCGGTACCCTGCTCATCACCAACCGGACCTTCCAGCGGGCGGTCGAGCTGGCCAGCACCTGCGCCGGGACCGTCGTACCGTTCGAGCAATTCCCCAGGCAGCTGCACTTGGCCGATGTGGTAATTGGCTCGGCCGGCGGCAGCGCCTATCACCTCACCCCGGAGCGTGTTCACGAAGCCCTGCAAGAGCGCAAACGGCGGCCCATGTTCCTGATTGACCTCGGCGTGCCGCGCAATTTCGACCCGCGTCTCAACGACCTCGAGAATGTGTTCGTGTACGATATTGACGACCTCGAACAGATCGTCGCTGACCACAAGGGCGAACGCGAGCTTGAGGCGCGTAAAGCCGAGGCCATTGTCAGCCAGGAAGTCGAGGCCTTCTGGCAGTGGTACGCCAGTCGAGACATCAGCCCGACCATTGTTGCCCTGCGCCAGAAAGCCGAGGCCGTGCGCCAGCGCGAGGTCGAAAAAACCCTGGCCGGGCTCAAAGACTGCTCGCCCGAAACGCGCCGCGCCATTGAAGGACTGAGCGCGTCACTAATGAACAAGCTGTTGCATCCGCCAATCGGCTATCTGAAACACCGCACCCGGAACGGGAATGCCGAGGACGGCGCGACCAGCGTGACTGCGGTGCGGCAGATGTTCGGCTTGGATGACGACCAAGACTGATCCAACAGGACTGATCCAACAGGACTGACCCCATGCAACGCACCGTTCGGATTGGCACCCGTGGCAGCACCCTGGCCGTCTGGCAGGCCGGCTGGGTCAAACAGCGACTCGAAGCCCACTGGCCGGATTGGCGGGTTGAGCTGGTGCCGATTACGACTTCAGGAGACAGGATTCAGCACGTCTCACTGGCCCGGATTGGCGGCAAGGGCTTGTTTGTCAAAGAAATCGAACAGGCGCTGCTGGCCGGCACGGTCGATCTGGCCGTCCACTCGGTCAAGGACCTGCCGGCCGAGCTGCCGTCCGGACTCGTCCTGAGCACCATTCCCGAACGGGAAGACCCCCGCGACGTGCTCATCTCGGCCACGGGTTCGTCACTGGCCGACCTGCCCCAGGCTACCCGCGTGGGCACCAGCAGCCTGCGCCGCCAGGCCCTGCTCCTGCACCTGCGTCCCGACCTGCGGATCGAAGTGCTGCGGGGCAATGTGGAAACCCGTCTGCGCCGCCAGCTGGAAGGCCGGGTGGACGCCACCATTCTGGCTGCGGCCGGGCTCAAACGGCTGAGCCTCAGGCTGAAAAACGGCGTTCCGCTTGACGCCGAGGAATTTCTGCCGGCCATCGGCCAGGGCGCGCTGGGGATTGAAATCCGGGCCGGCGACGCGATCGAAACCCTGCTCGCCCCCCTGCATCACGCCGAAACAGCCTGGGCAATCAAGGCCGAGCGCGCCTTTCTCAGCGGCATGGGCGGCAGCTGCCGCACGCCCCTGGCCGCCAGGGCCACGGTCGCCAACGGCAGCCTGCGCTTGACCGCCCTGGTCGCCAGCCCGGACGGCAAGCGCCTGCTGCGCCACGAGATCAGCGGTCCGACCGAAACGGCCAGACAGATCGGGACCGAGACGGCCGCACTCCTGCTGGACCGGGGCGGCCGGGATATCCTGGCCGCCCTGGAAGCGACAGAGGCATAAGCCGTATGCCGGTGTATCTCGTTGGCGCGGGTCCCGGCGACCCGGGGCTGTTGACCCTCAAGGCCAAGCGTTGCCTCGAGCAGGCCGATGTCGTGGTGTACGACTATCTGGTCGATCAGCGCATCCTGGCCTACGCCCGTCCCCAGGCCGAGCTGATCTACGCCGGCAAGCGCAGCGGCAGCCCGAGCATGAGCCAGGCCGACATCAATCGGCTGATTGTGGACCGGGCCCGCCAGGGCCAGACCGTCGTCCGGCTCAAGGGCGGCGATCCGTTTCTGTTCGGGCGGGGCGGCGAAGAGGCCCAGGAACTGGTCGAGGCCGGTCTTCCGTTTGAGATTGTGCCGGGCGTCACTTCAGCCCTGGCGGTCCCGGCCTATGCCGGGATTCCGCTCACCCACCGCGACCACGCGTCTGCGGTCGCGATTGTGACCGGCCATAAAGAAGTCTGGGACACCGCCCCGCACCTCAACTGGGCCACCCTGGCCGGGGTGGGCGGCACCCTGGTCTTCCTCATGGGCACCCGTCAGCTACGCAACAATATGCAGCGTTTGATGCGTCACGGGCTTTCCGGCCACACCCCGGTGGCCCTGATTCGGTGGGGCACACGGCCCGATCAAGACGTGTTGGTCGGCACGGTCGAGACGATTGCCGAGCTGGTTGAGCAGCGGGGCTTTGAGCCGCCGGCGGTGGCGGTGGTCGGCCAGGTGGTCGAGCTGCGCCAGCAGCTCCGCTGGTTTGAAACCACGCCGCTGTTCGGTCGGCGCATCGTGGTCACCCGGCCGCGTCTTCAGGCCGGCGGTTTCGTCGAGCGGCTCGAACAGCACGGCGCGGCCGTGGTCCAGTTTCCAACGATTGAAACCGTGCCGGTTGCCGCCTCCGACCGGCTGGACGCGGCCCTGGCTGTGCTGCCGAGCTACGACTGGGCGATTTTTACCAGCGTCAACGGCGTGCGCTACGTCTTTGAGCGCCTGGCCGAGCGCCGACTCGACATCCGGAGTCTGGCCGGGGTGCGCCTGGCGGCGATCGGTCCAGAGACGGCCCGCGCCCTGGAAGCCCGCCATGTGCGGGTCGAGGCCGTGCCGGCCGAGTACCGCGCCGAAGCCCTGCTGTCCGTACTCGGTGCTGTCACCGGCCAGCGGATTCTCCTGCCACGGGCGACCCAGGCGCGAGACATCCTGCCCAAATCCCTGCGCGCCGCCGGTGCCGAGGTCGACGAAATCGGGGTGTATCAGACCGTTCGTCCCACCACCCGGACCGCAGAACTGCGCGAGCTGCTGCGAGCCGGTCAGATCGATCTGATCACCTTCACCAGCTCAAGCACGGTCCGCAATTTCATGGCCGCGTTTGCCGACCGGAATGCCGATCAGGATATTCCGGCCCTGCTCGGCACGACGGCGCTCGGCTGCATTGGGCCGATTACGGCCGAGACGGCCCGCGGATATGGACTGCGCGTCAGCATCCAGCCCCAGGAGTACACCATTGCGGCGTTCAGCCAGGCGATTGTGGACTATTTTCGGGCCGAGCCGCACCCCGACCGCGCTGCCTGAGAGCCAGGATTCTTGACCTGGGCGAAGAATCGGCCAATGCTGACAGCCATTACATCTATGGAGGAGAACGCCCATGAAACTCTATCGCTCGGTTCTGTTTGTTCCCGGCAACCGCCCGGACTGGATTGACAAGGCTCCCAAATACGGGCCGGACGCGCTGATCATTGATCTCGAAGACGCCGTGCCGATTGCCGAAAAGGCCCAGGCGCGTCCGATTGTGCGGGCCGGCATTGAGCGCCTGCGGGACAACGCGGTCGGCGTCTTTGTCCGGGTCAACGGGCTGGATACCGGCCTGACCGGCGAAGACGTGGAGGCCGTTGTCACCGCCGGGCTCGACGGCATTGCCATTCCCAAGCTCGAAAACGCGGACGAGATTCGGAAAATCGACGCCTGGATCGAGCTGTTTGAGCGCAAGGCCGGCCTGGACCTCGGCACGGTCGAAATCATGGCCATCCCGGAGACGGCCAAGGGGATCATGAACGCCTACGAGCTGGCCTCGGCCTGTCCCCGCGTCGGAGCCGTCATCGGCGGCGTTGGCCAGCGCTCGGGCGATGTCACTAAGGCGGTCGGTTTCCAGTGGACCCGTGAGGGCTTGGAGAGCCTGTACATGGGCTCCCATGTCCTGCTGGCGTGTCGGGCGGCCGGCTTTGAGTATCCGATTGGTATCGGCTCGCTGGAGGTCGGCGATACCGAGCTGGTCAAGGCTCAGCTCAGGCGTGGCCGGGAGATCGGTTTTCGCGGCGCCCTGCTGATCCACCCGTCGGCCGTGCCGCTGGCCAACGAGGTGTTTGCCCCGTCGGCCGAGGAGATCGAATGGAACAAGGGCATCTTACAGGCCATGGCCGAGGCCGAGCAGGCCGGCCGGGCGGCCGTGACCTATGACGGCATGATGATCGACTACGCCCACGTCCGCAACGCGCTGGACTTGATTCACCAGGCCGAGGCGTTCGGCATCCCGGTCGGGGACTACGCCCAGGTCAAGGCGCTGTAAAACATGGCGCTTTAGCGATACCGGAACTGGGGTTTGCGTTTCTGCAGAAAGGCGTCTCGACCCTCAAAATAGTCCGGGTTCTCAAACGTCCGGGCGCGCAGCTCGCGGCTCGTCGGCGTGTCGTCCTGAGCACCGGCGACGATTTCCCGGACGGTCGTCTTGACCGCCCGAATCGTGAACTGCGACAGACGACACAGCTCGTGGGCAAAGGCCCAGGTCTCGTCGGCCAGGGTCTCGGGGTCAAACAGCCGGGTGGCCAGACCCCAGGTCAGGGCCTCTTCGGCGTTCAACACCTTGGCCCCCATCAGCATTTCCTTGGCTTTTGACGGGCCGACCAGATCGACCAGGCGTTTTGTTTCGTGCAGGGTGTAGGCCACGCCGAGCCTGGCCGGCGGGATGCAGAACCGGGCGGTGTGGTCGGCGTAGCGCACGTCGCAGGCCAGGGCCAGGGCGCAGCCCCCGCCAAAACAATAGCCGGCGATCATGGCAATGACCGGTTTCTCCAACGCGGTGAGGCCGTCCAGGGTCGAGCGAAACAGGTCGTTGAACCGCTCGCGCGACTCGGGCGTGGCGTGGACCTTGGGAAACTCGCTGATATCCGCCCCGGACGAAAACACCTTGGCCGTGGCCCCGCGCACAATCATGACCTTGATCTCGGGATTGTCGGCCACCTCGGCCGTGGCGGCCTTGATCCGTTCCAGGACCTCGGAGTTGAGCGCGTTCAGCTTGTCCGGGCGGTTCAGCACCAAGCTGGCGATTTCGCCCCGGGTTTCCAGATACACCGCATTGTTCTGCATGCCTGTTCTCCTGTTTCTCAGCGCTGCTCACTATGGTCCGAGACACGCGTCGGTGTCAATCCTGACCGCCTGCGGCTCAGCTTGCAAAGCCGGCCCGCAAGTGACAAGCTGGCCCCTCACGCGTATGGCACTCCCCGAGCGATATAATACCGGCTATAACCTCGGCGTCGGCGGCGCGGTGGCGTGGGACAACCGCCTGTTGCTGGTCCGTCGGGCCTCGCGCCGCGGACGCGGCAACTGGCAGGTGCCCGGCGGTTTTGTCGAACCTGACGAAACCATCGAACAGGCGGTGATTCGAGAGGTTCAGGAAGAGGCCGGGGTGCTGGCCGCAGTCGAGGGCGTGCTGGGTCTGCGCAACCGCTACGACCCGGACATCGGCAACAGCATCTACATCGTGCTGCTGTTGCATCCGGTCAGCGGCGAGCCGCAGCCCGACAACGACGAGGTCGACCGGGCGGCCTACCTGACGCTCGCCGAAATCGAAGCCCTGGACCAGATCCCGCCCATCAACCTGGAAATCGCTCGCCGGGTGTTTGCCCCTGACCGGCGTCTGCTGCTACCGCAGGTGCTGACCCATTTCACCGGCGTGAGCTACACCTTGTTCGCCGGTTAAGCGCAGGACGGAGGAAACCCCGTGGCCCTGGAGAAGATCACCCACTATTTTGATTACAAAAGCCCCTACGCCTACCTGGCCCAGGCGGAGACGTATCAGCTCGCCCGGGATTGTGACGTGGCCATCGACTGGCTGCCGCTGACCCTGCACATCCCCAGCTTTCTAGGTTCGGCCGAGGTCGACGCCGGCGGGACAGTCCTGAGCGAAAACCGCAACGCCCACCAGTGGCGACGGGTCAAGTACAGCTATATGGACTGCCGGCGCGAGGCCAACCGACGCGGTTTGGTGATTCGCGGCCCACAGAAAATCTTCGATAGTTCGATCGCCCACATCGGCATGCTGTACGCCAAACACCGGGGCGACTTCCGGGCCTACCATGACGCGGTGTACGAACGCTTCTGGCGGCGCGAACTCGATATAGAGAACCCGGAACTCATCGGCCGGGTGTTGACCGAGGTCGGCCTCGACGCCTCGGGATTTCTCGACTACCTGCACGGCCAGGGACGCCACGAGCACGACCAGGTCATGGCCGCAGCCGAGGCCGACGGCGTGTTCGGCGTGCCCAGCTATGTGGTCAACGGCGAGCTGTTCTGGGGTGCGGAGCGTATTGAGCGGGTGCGCGAACGGCTGGCCGAACACGGCCACACTCCCCGCTAGGTGCCGTGTGGCCACCCGCCTGCCGATTGTCGGCGTCATGGGTTCCGGCAGCCAGCCACACGCCGTGCGCGCCCGGCAGGTCGGCTCGTGGCTGGCCCAGGCCGGCGTGCACCTGTTGACCGGCGGCGGCCGCGGAGTAATGGCCGCCGTCAGCCAGACGTTTGCCGAGACCGCCGGCCGCCGGGGGCTGGTCATCGGCATCATTCCCAGCGCCACAGATGAGCTGCTGGCCGAGCCCAAAACGGGCTACCCCAACCCCTGGGTTGAGATTCCGATTTATACCCACCTGTCGCTGAGCGGCGAACGCGGCACCGAGCCGCTGTCGCGCAACCATATCAATATCCTGAGTGCCGACGTGGTGATCGCCCTGCCCGGCGGAGCCGGAACAGCGAGTGAGGTCGCCCTGGCCCTGCGCTACGGCCGGCCCCTGGTCGCCTATCTCGACCGGCGCACCGACATCGAGGACCTGCCCGACCAAGCCGTGGTCGAGAACGACTTCTCCGCCGTACAGGCCTTTGTCCGCGCCCACCTGCCCTAGCCTGGCGTGTCGTCGGTCATCCGCCGTAGCTGAAGAATCGAATAGGTCTCAAACCGGCCGTCCGGTCGCTCGATTTCGAGCCGCTCTTCATAGCCGTCGGCGGTCGGCCGCACCACCTTGCGAGCCCGTCCGCGGCCGGCGCCGTGACCGGGCGGACGGTCGGGGAAACGGACGGATTGGCCGTCGAGTTCGATGGGGTATGTCACCACGGACCCCGCGTCGGTATAGGCCCGACCCTCAAACGTCCGGGTGGCGGAATCGAGGCCGATGAGCACCAACGCCTGGTGGCAGTCGTTGCGGCCGTCGGCCAGAGGATAATTCACCCCCATACGCAGGGACAGGAAACGGCCGCCCGCCTCCCAGCCACCGGTGACTTCTTTTTGAAAGCCGCCCGGACGCCCGGTGTAGTGTCCGTGTCCGTAAAAGTGGCCGACCAGAAAGGCCAGCGGCCGCAGGCTGTCGTCCGGCCCGGACCAGACGTGGACGGGGTTTTTCGGCGACAGAATCCGCAAGTAGCTGCCCTCAGCCGCGGCGCGGCCGGCGGATGAGAACAACCTGGAGCGCAGCTGCCGGCGGAATGCGCTGAACGACCACATCACGTTCATACACCACACGGATGGTCTCGACAGTCAACACCTGATCGTCGCCCCAGGCGGGGGCGGACGGGACGCGGAGGCTGTGATAGACAGGGCCGGTATGAGTGCGCAGGTCATCATGATCCAGGGCACCGGCTCCGATGTCGGCAAGTCCGTTATCGTGGCTGGTTTGTGTCGCATCGCCAGGCGGCGGGGTGTGCGTGTTGCGCCCTTCAAACCCCAGAACATGTCTAATAACGCGGCCGCGTGTGCCGACGGCGGAGAGATCGGCCGGGCCCAGGCCGTCCAGGCTCGGGCGGCCGGGTTGGCGTCGCACACCGATTTCAACCCGGTGCTGCTGAAACCGCACACCGATCGGGGCGCACAGATCGTGGTCCACGGCCGGCCGGTCGGCACCCTGGACGCCGCGGACTACCCGGCCGGCCGCCAGCGCCTGATGGGCGCCGTCATGGACAGCTTCGGCCGGCTCGTGGCGGCGCACGAGCTGGTCATCGTCGAGGGAGCGGGCAGCCCGGCGGAGGTCAACCTGCGGGCTGGCGATATTGCCAACATGGGCTTCGCCCGGCGCGTCAACGCCCCGGTGTGTCTGGTCGGCGACATTGATCGCGGAGGCGTTATCGCGGCCCTGGTCGGCACCCAGGCCGTGCTCGACCCGCAGGACAGCGCCCTGATCGTCGGCTTTGCGGTCAACAAGTTTCGGGGCGATCCGAGCCTGTTCGAGGCCGGCATTGCGGTCATTGAGCAGCGTACCGGCTGGCCGTGCTTTGGCCTCATCCCCTGGGCTGCGGCAGCCTCGCGTCTGCCGGCCGAAGACGCCGTGCCGCTGCCCCAGCTCTACCCGACGCAGCCCGGACGGGTTCGGATTGCCGCCCCGATGCTGTCCCGTATCGCCAACTTTGACGACGCCGACCCGCTGCGCCTGGAGCCGCAGGTCGATTTCAGCTTTGTGCCGCCCGGACGACCGATTCCGCGCGACGTGGATGTCGTGATCCTGTTCGGCACCAAATCGACCATCGGCGATCTGGCCTTTTTGCGCGCCCAGGGCTGGGACCACGATGTCATTGCCCATGTCAGAAGCGGCGGCCGGGTGCTGGGGCTGTGCGGCGGATTCCAGATGCTGGGTCGCCGTGTCCACGATCCGGCTGGGGCCGACGGCCCGGGCGGTTCGGTGGACGGGCTGGGCCTGTTCGAGTTTGAGACCACGATGATCGGAGAGAAAACCGTCCGCCCCGCCCGGGGACGCTGCGTCCTGACCGACGCCCCGGTTGCAGGCTACGAGATTCACATGGGCCAATCCCAGGGCTCAGCCCTGGAGCGGCCGCTGTTTCAGCTTGAGACCGGCGCCGACGGCGCGCGCAGCCCGGACGGGCGGCTCGAAGGCACCTACCTGCACGGTCTGTTCGCCAACGACGGCTACCGTCGTGCCTGGCTGGAGCGTATCCGCAGCCATACCGCCGCAGCCCTGGACTACGAGGTCAGCGTCGAGACGGCTCTCGACGAACTGGCCGACAGCCTGTCCGCAGCCCTGGACATCAATGCCCTGCTTGGAGCTGCACGCAGCCCCGACCCGACCCGTTCGGGCCGGCTATCTGCCACAGAGACTTGATGCACCCCCTCAGGAGACTTAGAATTAGCCCATGAAGAAAATGGACCATAAGATCCGTTTTAATATCTGGTATGTATTCATCGCCCTGTGGGGGGTGATTCTGCTGCACAACCTGTGGCTCCAGGCTACCCGGATCGAACAGATTCCCTACAGCCAGTTCCAGGCTTACCTTGACGAGGATCTGATCGAAGAAATCCGGATCACCAACAACTATATCCAGGGCACGCTGCGGCAGCCCCTGGAAGGCCAGCCGCAGCAGTTTGTGACCATTCGGGTCGAACCCGACCTGGCCGACAAACTGGCCTCCAGCGGGATCCGCTTCGCCGGAGAGATTGAGACGACCTTTCTGCGCGATTTCCTGTCGTGGATTGTCCCGGTCCTGCTGTTTGTCGGCATCTGGCTGTTCTTCATGCGCCGCTTTGCCCAAAAACAAGGCTTGGGCGGCGGCTTCATGTCGATCGGCAAGAGCAAGGCCAAGGTCTACATGGAACAGGATGTCAAGGTCACCTTCAACGACGTGGCCGGTGTGGACGAGGCCAAGACCGAACTCCAGGAGGTGATTGCCTTTCTGAAGACACCCGAAAAATTCGCCCGGCTGGGTGGCAAAATTCCCAAGGGCATCCTGCTGGTCGGTCCGCCGGGGACGGGCAAGACCCTGCTGGCAAAAGCCGTGGCCGGTGAGGCCAGCGTGCCGTTCTTTTCGATCAGCGGCTCAGAGTTCGTGGAGATGTTCGTCGGGGTGGGCGCAGCCCGGGTGCGCGACCTGTTTGTCCAGGCCAAGGAAAAGGCGCCGTGTATTATTTTTGTCGACGAGCTGGACGCCCTGGGCAAGGCGCGGGGCATGGGGCCGGTCTCCCACGAAGAGCGCGAACAGACCCTCAACCAGCTGCTGGTCGAAATGGACGGCTTCGATCAGCGCACTGGGGTGATCCTGATGGCCGCCACCAACCGGCCGGAAATTCTGGACCAGGCGCTGTTGCGGGCCGGCCGCTTTGATCGCCACGTGGTGGTTGACCGGCCGGACAAGATCGGCCGGCTGGCGATTCTCAAGGTCCACTCCCGCAATGTACAGCTTGACCCGGACGCCGACCTTGATGTGGTCGCAGCCATGACCCCCGGCTTTGCCGGGGCCGACCTGGCCAACATCATCAACGAAGCCGCGCTGCTGGCGGTCCGTATGAGCAAGGACTCGGTCGGCCTGCCCGAGCTGCAGGAGGCGGTTGAGCGGGTGATTGCCGGCCTGGAAAAAAAGAACCGGGTCCTCAACCAAACCGAAAAAGAACGCGTCGCCCACCACGAGATCGGCCACGCCCTGGTCTCCCTGTCGCTGCCGGGCAGCGACCAGGTTCAGAAAATCTCGATCATCCCGCGCGGCGTGGCCGCCCTGGGCTATACCTTGCAGCTGCCGACCGAAGACCGCTTTGTGATCACCAAATCCGAGCTGGAGAACAAAATCGCCGTATACCTGGGCGGCCGGGTCGCCGAGGAGATCATCTACCAGGAGATCTCGACCGGTGCGCGGGACGATCTGCTCAAAGCCACCGACATCGCCAAGAACATGATCAAAGCCTACGGCATGAGCGAGCAGCTGGGCCAGATCAGCTTCGACCAAGACCAGCAGCCGATGTTTCTGCAAAACGGCCAGAGCCCCGGCCCGGGCGACTACAGCGAGGAAACCGCGCGGGCGATTGACACCGAAATCCGGCGCATCATCGACGCCCAGTACGCACGGGTAACCGCCCTGCTGTGCGCCAAGACCCAGATCTTGAAGGACGCGGCGCGAGCCCTGCTGGACAAGGAAACCCTCACCGGCGAGGAGCTACGGGCGATTGCCTTCCCGGCCGGCCAGCCCGACACGGACGCCGCCTAGGGCGTGGTCGTCCACTCGGGCTAGGGTTCAGACCCTAGTCCAGAGGAAGGCCCGGAAGGTAGGCTGCGGGTCAGACGGCGATCAGGAGGCCCTGTCCTTTCCTCCCATAAGCTTGACACTGTGGCCGTGCTCAGCCGGAGCGTCCCATTTTGCGGCGGGGGTATTGAATATCTCCGACACAGATTGCTGAGACGGGTAAATCGCACACATTTGCCCCGCTCAGCCCCTCTGTCCGGCCCGTCTGGCCGCCGTCCCACAAAACCCTCCTTTTTCAAGACAGGAGCTAGACCCGCTCTGTCCTCACCGAAATTGATGGGACCGTTGAAAAATTGGGCAGACGAGTCCCTCTCGGGAAACGCCCTAGGAGAGGAAGAGGAGTGGGCTCAAGAGGGCCGCAGCCGGATCCGCCCCGGCTCGACGATAGCCAGACGGCCTGGCAGGCGAGCGAGCACGACCGGCTGTTGGAGGAAGAGGTCTACCAAGTGGAGAATAAAGGCCACGGTGGCATGCCGGGGGAGCGTGAAGACCACAATGCCCGCATACAAGGGCGGCGGATAATTGCGGATATCCGCAAAATCAAAATCGCCGGTGAGCAAACAGAGGCGCTGGGCCTGGGCATAGGCCGCAATGGTCGAGTCTGGCGCGTCTCCCAGACCGATATCGCGCACATCGAAGGCGGTATGGCCGGCCCGCCGCAGGGCCGCGCCCACGGCCCGAGGCAGGTCGGCGTCGATGAGAAAGCGCACGGTGCGAATCTAGAAGGGCGGTAAGGGATGGTGTTCGTCTTGCTCGATCAGCTCGCTCGCATAGGTCAGGGCGGCCTGCACGTCGGCTTCTGTCACCCCGTACTCGGCCGCCACTTGGTCGATGCTCAGCCCGCCCGCCAAGCCCCCCAGGAGCCGCACGACCGGCACCCGCGTGCCCCGGATGACCGGCTTCCCATGGTGCACGTTTGCCTCAATGACAATACGATCCTTCATCGCCGCTCCTTTCCAAGCGTTTGCCTCTCTCGGGCAGAGACCCTTCTATCGAACGCAAGAAAGGCCGAAAAGTCAATCCAGGGAACTCCTCGTTTTTCGGGATCAAACAAGTCCTCACAGTCGGTACTGCGTTCTGATGAATTGAAACGGATTGTGCAGGCGGAGTCAAGAAAAGCGCAAGTATCTTAGGGCCTGTCATCAGTTAAGGAGGATCACCGAGGCAGCGAGATAGATAGCTCCCCGAAAGCTGACGGCGCGTTTGTC
>JAGWBB010000012.1 GCA_021296095.1 Desulfurellaceae bacterium
CTTGACGGGCTTCTCTCCCCGCGAATGCCATCATTACTTCCAGCATTGTGGCTACAGATAATGGTGAACCGCTCTAGGAGCGCATCGGCAGCGCGTCAGCCTTTCTGGCTCAGACGCTGACGGCGCTTGGCCAACACGGCGGCAAACGCGGCTTCAAGCTCGGGCTTGCCCAGATCGGGGACACGCAGTTCGGAAAAAGGCGGCGGCGCCAGACCGGCCGGCTCTTTGGCCGGTCTGGCCATGTCCTGGGGACGGCCCACAACGAAAAAAAGCGTTTTGACCGGCGGGGCGTCATGTTCGGCCAGCGCTTGGTTCAGGCTGCGCACGAGACGCCCTTTGAGGAACTGTAACTCCTGGATGACAGCCGGGTGGGAGACGGTCACAAACAGCTTGCCGTGCTGGAGCTTGCTCGGCCACGCTCGGGCGGCCACGGCCCGACCAACCACCTCTTCCCAGAGTTCCCACACCCGGTAGTCCCTCACCCGGCTGGCAATCGGCAGGTCTGGCAACAGGCGCTTCAGCACGTCGGCGGCCGAGTTCCAGCCCGGAGGCGGTGGGGTATTTTTCATACGCGGTTTCAACATACGCCGGAAACACAAAAAAAAGAAGTAGATTCAACCACATACTACAATTAGCGTTTTTTTTCCTTGACAACACCATATGTTGTGTATAATGATGCCCCCTCTACACTACGGAAGGCACACAGGAGGAGGTGGTTATGGCGGAGATGGGACGGAAGACGTGGACGGGAGAGGATGCCTCAGTCGAGCAGGAGACACACCCGGTGATCGCCGACAGCCCCGGCGGCACGACACCCGCAGCAGACGGAGTTCGCCTCACCCGGCATTTTACTCGCGCCGGAGAGCAGCCCTTTTCTCAGATCGAGTGGGAGCAGCGCAGCGCGCTGATTTCAGGAGAAAACGGGGAGGTCGTGTTTGAGCAGCACGGGGTTGAAATTCCCAAAGCCTGGTCTCAGCTGGCGACCAACGTGGTTGTCTCAAAATACTTCCGGGGTCCGCTGGGCACTCCCCAACGGGAACACAGTGTCCGCCAACTGATTGGCCGGGTCGTCGATACCATCACGGCGTGGGGCAAGAAAGACGGCTATTTTGCCGACGACGACAGCGCCCAGATTTTCAGCGACGAACTGACCCATCTGTTGGTCAAGCAGAAGCTGGCCTTTAACAGCCCGGTGTGGTTCAACGTCGGGGTCGAACCCCACCCGCAGTGCAGCGCGTGTTTTATTCTGTCGGTGGACGACAAGATGGAGTCGATCCTCGACTGGTATCGCAAAGAGGGCGTGATTTTTAAGGGCGGCTCGGGTTCGGGGGTCAACCTGTCTCGCCTGCGTTCGTCCAAAGAGCGCCTGTCAAGCGGTGGGGCTGCCTCCGGGCCGGTGTCGTTCATGCGGGCGGCCGACGCCTCGGCGGGGGTTATCAAGTCGGGCGGCAAGACGCGCCGGGCGGCCAAGATGGTTGTCCTGAACGTAGATCACCCCGACATTGTCGAATTCATCCAGTGCAAGGCCGAAGAGGAGCGCAAAGCCTGGACCCTGATTGAGGCCGGCTACGACGGCTCGATTGACGGTGCGGCCTACAGTTCGGTCTTTTTTCAGAACGCCAACAACTCGGTTCGGGTCACCGACGCCTTTATGCACGCGGTGGTCAACCGCCAGCCGTGGTCGACCCGGCTGGTCACCAGCGGACAAGACCACGAGAGTTTTGCGGCCGAGGATCTGCTGCGCCAGATCGCCCAGGCGACCTGGGAGTGCGGCGATCCGGGCATGCAGTTCGATACGACGATCAACGCCTGGCACACCTGCCCCAACAGCGGACGGATTAACGCCAGCAACCCGTGCTCGGAGTACATGCACCTGGACGACAGCGCCTGCAACCTGGCCTCGCTCAACCTGATGAAGTTCCTCAAGGACGACGGCGGATTTGACACCGCAGCCTTTAAGCATGCGGTCGATATCAGCATCACCGCCCAAGACATCATCGTTGACAACTCCAGCTATCCCACACCCGAGATTACCGATAACGCCAGCGCCTTTCGCGAGCTGGGTCTGGGCTATGCCAACCTGGGCGCGGTTCTGATGTCCCTGGGTCTGCCCTACGATTCCGAGGCCGGCCGGCAGTACGCGGGCGCGATTACGGCCCTGATGACCGGCCAGGCCTACAGCCAATCGGCCCGCATCGCCCAGCAGCTCGGTCCGTTTGGCGGCTATGCGAGCAACCGTGAGCCCATGCTGGCGGTGATCGACAAACATCGCGCGGCCGCCCATCAGCTTGACCCGTCCCTGGTGCCGCTGGAGCTGTTGTCCGAGGCGCGCCGAGCCTGGGACGAAGCCCTGGCGCTGGGCCGCGAGGCCGGCTACCGCAACTCGCAAGCCACCGTGTTGGCCCCCACGGGGACCATCGCCTTCATGATGGACTGCGATACGACCGGGGTTGAGCCGGACATCGCCCTGATCAAATACAAACGTCTGGTCGGCGGCGGGATGCTGAAACTGGTCAATACCACGGTGCCCCACGCCCTCAAGCGGCTCGGCTACACCAGCCGCGAGGTCCAGGCCATTGTGGAATACATCGACGAGCAGGAAACAATCGAGGGCGCTCCGGGCCTGAAAGATACACACCTGGCGGTATTTGACTGCGCCTTCAAACCGGCCCGGGGCAGCCGGGCGATCCACCATACCGGACATCTACGGATGATGGGCGCGGTCCAGCCTTTTCTGTCGGGCGCCATCTCCAAAACGGTCAATCTGTCCAACGATGCCGCGGTCGAGGATATTGTCGACGCGTATATGGAAGCCTGGCGCCTGGGTCTCAAGGCCGTCGCTATCTATCGTGACGGGTGTAAACGGGTCCAGCCGCTGGAGACGCAAAAGCAAGCCCCGGCCGCAGACACACCGGCGCCCGTCGAGCGTAAACCGGAACGGCGCCGTCTGCCCATGGATCGCAACGCCATCTGTCATAAATTTGAGGTGGCCGGACACGAGGGCTATATTCACGTCGGCTTTTATGAAGACGGGACACCTGGAGAAATCTTCATCCGCATGGCCAAGGAGGGCAGCACCATCTCGGGCCTGATGGACTCGATTGCGACCCTGACCTCTCTAGCCCTGCAGTACGGTGTCCCGCTCGAAGCCCTGGTCAACAAGTTCGGCCATGTCCGCTTTGAGCCGTCCGGGTTTACCAAAAACGCGGATATTCCCTACGCCAAATCGCTAACCGACTATATCTTCCGTTTTCTGGGTACCCGTTTCCTGTCAACCGAGTTGAAAGAGGAAATCGGTCTGATCGAAACGCCGGATGCCCTACCGCCAGCCGATCAGGCCACGGTCACCACTGTCGAGCCGGTGGTGGAGGTCCGAATTCCGGCGGCGGAGGCCAGCCGGCCAGCCCCGGTCTCAGACGACCGGCCACAGGCCACCACCTGGCAGTCGCAGGCCGACGCGCCGAGCTGTGCCGACTGCGGCTCGATCATGATCCGCAACGGGTCGTGTTATAAGTGCCTCAACTGTGGAGCGACGAGCGGCTGCTCGTAAGACACAACGGTCACACGTGTTGGGACGGGGAAGGACGTGAGGAGAGGATACCGGAGGGAGGCCTTCCCTTGGGAGGAGAGGCCGGGCAACCGGGCGGGGCGCCCGTGTGGCGCCCCGCGGAAAAACAGGAGGACGAGACTCCGGGCTGTGGTGTGAGAGAGACGTGTCGCGAGGAAGGGAATATGGTCAAGCTTCTGAGCTGTACCCACGGCTGTCCGGGCCAGCCACGGCCGGCCCGGGTGACCCGGAGTTTTCGCCACCAGCCCAGTCATACGGAGGTTGTTGTCCACGGCATTCCGGTAAATGTCTGCGTGGCGTGCGGACAGTCCTTTGTCGAGGAAGAGACGGCCGAGCAGCTCCAAGCCCTGCTCCAATCCTTGCCGTCCCTGTGGAAGGCCAAAACGCATGTGGAGTTCGGAGCCTGTTCCGAGGACAAGCCTGCCAGACTCTGAGAGTTGTGCTACAACAGTCTGAAACACGGCTCTCGCCTGTAGACAGGGGCGAGAATCAAAGAGGGAGGACTGTGTATGCCGATATTCGAACGCGGTGATATCACCCTGTATTATGAAGAGCACGGCACGGGGTTTCCGATTTTGCTCATCGCCCCGGGCGGGATGCGTTCTGCGGTGTCCTTTTGGGATCAGGCGGCCTGGAACCCCATTCCGCAGCTCGCCGCCCACTATCGCGTCATTGCCATGGATCAGCGCAACGCCGGGCAGTCCAGCGCCCCGATCAGAGCAACGGACAGCTGGCATGTCTATACCGAGGATCAGCTGGCCCTGCTCAACCACCTCGGCGTTGATCGCTTTCATGTCGCCGGCATGTGCATAGGCGGCCCGTACTGTATGGGCTTGATCCAGACCGCCCCGCAGCGGGTGACCTCGGCGGTCTTGTTTCAGACGATCGGTCTGTCGGACAACCGCCAGGCCTTTTACGACATGTTCGACGGCTGGGCTGACACCCTCAAGCCGGACCGCCCCGAAGTGAGCGCCGAGGCTTGGGAGTCATTCAAAACGTCAATGTACGGCGGAGACTTTCTGTTTAATGTGTCACAAGAGTTTGTCGCCCAGTGCCAGACGCCGCTTCTGGTCCTACTCGGCAACGATGTGTACCATCCATCCGAAACCTCACGCGATGTCGCGCGGCTGGCCCCAAACGCCACGCTGATTGAACGCTGGAAAGAGCCCCAGGATCAGCCGGCGGCCAAACAGGCGGTCGGGGACTTTTTGGCCCAGCATACCCCACGCTAGACAGGAGGACACGATGAGCGAGGCCACAGCACCCCAGCTACCGCAGTGGATCACCGACCACCTGCAACGCTATCTGGACACCAACGGCGCCGACGGACATATGTGGGACTCGGGGCCGGTCGGCGGGCCGGGCCTCCTGCCGACTCTGCTGTTGACAACGAACGGACGACGCTCGGGCAAGCCCATCACCATGCCCCTGATTTATGGCGAGGCGGACGGCAGCTATATCATTGTCGCCTCAAAGGGCGGCGCGCCACAACATCCCGGCTGGTATCTGAACCTGGCCGCCACCCCCCAGGTCGAGGTGCAGGTCCGCGACAAGCGTTTTCGAGCCACCGCCCGCACCGCCAGCGGACAAGAGCGGACCAGTCTGTGGCAAAAAATGCGCGGGATCTATCCGCCCTACGATGAGTACCAAGCCAAAACCGAACGGGAGATCCCGGTGGTTGTGCTTGAGCCGCAGGGCGAGGTCTAGGACGAGGGCGACAGGCTCGGGTCAGCGAGCCTGCGCCTTCTCCTCCTTGAGCACGTATAAGCCGCCCAGCTGGCGATAGCGTTCCGCCCAGTCAGTACCATAGCCGACCAGAAAGCCCTGGGGGCGCACAAACCCGACCTGATCGACACTGACCTCATACTGGGTCCGGCCCTCTTTTTTGACCAAGACGCAGACCGTGAGCGAACGCGGCCCGACCTGCCCCAGTCGGCCTATCACAGTATCAAGCGTCAGACCCGTATCGAGAACGGTATCAACCAGAATGACATCCTGGTCGCGGAACTCCTGACCGGGACCGTGCAACAGCCGCACACGGCCTGTCGAGTTGGTCGCCCGTCCATAACTGGCGGCCTGGACAAAAGAGACCTGAACCGGGATATCCATTGCCCGGACGAGGTCGGCCACAAAAATAAACGCCCCCTTGAGAATGCCGACCACCAGCGGCTCGCGGCCAGCAAAGGTCCGAGACAGCTGTCGTGCCATGGCCCGCACCCGGCTCGCAATTTGGGCCGGCGTGTAGACTAAGGACAGCTCTGGGGGAACGGCGGCGGTTCTGGTCTGCGTCATCGGAGTGCTCCCAAGACAACGAATATATTCATCGGCCCGGCCATGCTATCCTACACGCCAGGAAAGTGTAGCCCTATGCATCCGGCTGTCTCCTCTCTGCGGGCCGCCCTGGGCCCAGACGCGGTGCTGACTACTCCCGTAGTCCGGACCGCTTTGAGCCGCGACGCGTTGCGCCCACACCGGGGTTTTCACGCCATGACCGACTTTGAGCAGCCACCTGTAGCGGTCGTCCAACCCGGCTCGACCCAGCAGGTGGTGGAGCTCGTCGCCATTGCGCGCCGCCACGCGCTGCCGCTGGTTCCGCGTGGCGGCGGCAGCGGCCTGATGGGGGGAGCCCTGTCCGTCCGACCGGGCATCGTCGTTGACCTGCGACGCCTGGACCGCATCCTGGCCCTCGACCGCCAGGCGCTGACCGTGCGCGTCCAGAGCGGCGTGCGCCTGCGGATGCTGGAGGCATACCTGGACCAACACGACCTGCTGCTCGGCCACGATCCGTGGTCTATTGGCGTGGCCACCGTTGGCGGGGCGCTCAGCACCAACGGACTGGGCTATCTCGGCGGACGCTACGGCTCGATGGGGGATCAGGTGCTCGGGCTTGAGGCCGTGCTTGGCACCGGAACCGTTATCAGTACGCCCGCTCTGCGCAAACGCTCGACCGGTCCGGATCTGACCCGGCTCTTTATTGGCGCGGAAGGCACGCTGGGCATTGTGACCGAGGTCACGTTGCGCATCTTTCCCCGACCCCAGACCCGGACTCTGCTCGGTTTTACCTTTGCGGACTTTCCGAGCGGTTTTCGCGCCCTGCTCGAGATGCAGGGCTATGGCCTCCAGCCAAGCTCTATGGATTTGTCGGTCGATAGCTGGCCGCCTGAACTTCAGGAACGCCAGACAGCCCAGGAACCCGACACCGCTCCAGCCTCAACGACTTCCCCCACGGCCTATCTGGTACTTGTTTTTGACGGCCGAGAGGCAGAGGTCGCCGCCCAGCAAGACCTGGCCCGGGCGATTGCCCTCCGCCACGCTGGCATACCGGAAGACAAGGCCGCCGACCTCGACGCCTATTGGTCTACGCGTCATAGCGCGGCCGACCGCTGGGCCGCAGAGCCCACTCAGCGTGACGGCGCGTTGCTCGACACCCCGGCCGGCAAAGCCCAGCTGGACTATCTCCACCTCAGCATCCCGGTCACCAAACTGCTCGACTTTCGCCTCCGGGTTGCCGACCGCTTGCAGAACAGCCCGGTCCAGCTGTGCCAGGAAGCGGTCTGGATCTGGCCCGAATGCTATTCCCTGGTGTTGTACTGTTCACCCGTTCGCGATCCAGCGGCAGCCCAGACCATGCGCCAGACAACCGACACCATTCTGCGGCTGGCCCAGGACATCGGCGGCTCAATCGAGTATGTCCATGGCGTAGGCGTACGTCTCAGCCATCTGATCCAGCGTGAACTGGGTAGCGGCCTGGCGGTCCTGCGCAGCCTGAAAGCCAGCCTCGATCCGGCCGGCATCATGAATCCCGACAAACTTGGGCTGTGATGCCCGCCCGCGCCCAACCCGTTTCAGTTGCTCCGGGTCAGAGCCATCTGCTCCGGATACATATACGAGATGGCATAGATCACATGTGGGCCGGAGGATTTCTGCATCTTGATCTGTTTGGGCCGGACGTGCGGTGTGATGTGCAAAATAAAACCGTTGCGGGCGGTGAGCAGTCGGGACGGTTGTGGCAGCTGGGGCGGCTTGTCTCGCATGTCTTTAATGCCCCACCTCTTTCTCAAAGGGTTCCTCTGCTTCCTCAGCCTGATCCAGCAAATAGCTCAGCTCACGAAAGGCTTCGTTCACATGGTGCGCAACGGCCAGCAGCGAACCGTAGGCGTCTTCGTCCGGGTCATACTGTTTGAGATGGTCATTGATCATACGCAGGAGGTCGCGCATCTGCTCTTCCGCACTCCAAAGATGCTCACACGAAGCCATGACGTCCTCCTTTCAGGGCTCTGTAGCGCGGGCATTCTAGCTGACAAGCGTGATCCCGCCTAGAGCCTGTCAGAGACATGAGCCACATTGCAGACTGCGGCAAAGCTGGATATGCATGGAGAAACAGAATAGCGAAACTGGAGGACACCGTGCGAAAATGGTATTGGCGGCTGAGCGGGCTGGGTCTTGGTCTGGGACTCTCGGTGCTGGCGCAGGCCGAGGGACCGGATCGGATGACTCGAGGTCTGGGCTATGAAGAAAGCATGAGCTGGAGTGAGGCGGTCTCTGAGTATACCACGCTGCTCACGGAAGAGCCCGAGCACGTCGAGGCGCGCTACCGTCTGGGCGTCGTGTATGAGAAGCTGGGCGCTATTGACACGTCCCTGAACTGGCACCGGGAGGTCTTGAAACGCGTGCCCGACCATGCCGGAGCACGAACCGCTCTGGCCGGCTACTATGTGAAGCGCGGGGCCGAGCTGCGCCGCAATAATAAACCGGCTGAGGCCGCCCGGGCGTTTCAGCAGGCCCTGCAATACAACCAGGACTCGGCCTCGGTCCATTTTGAACTGGGTCAGGAGCTGGCCAAAATGGGCCAGCAGGATGAGGCCATCGGGGCCTACAGAACGGCCATTCGGCTTGAGCCGGGCATGAGCGCGGCCCACAACCAGCTGGCCAAGGTGTACACCGAGAAGGGCCTGTATCAAGAGGCCAGACAAGAGTATGAAGAAGTCGTCCGCCTGAATCCGGACGATCCGGAAGCCCATCATGGCCTGGGGGTGGTGTATAGCGAGCTCGGCCAACACGACGAGGCGATCACCACCCTGGAGAAATCGTGGAAAGGCTATTTGAAGCTCGGACGTCGCGATCTGGCCCGGCCGGCGTTTGATCTGCAGAAAAAGCTGATGGCCGAAAAATTGGCCGGACAATAAACGCGGCCGAGACAGCCACGATTCTGCACGAACGGCACTACGCCTCCAGAACGGGCAACAGCACCCGGCACAGCCGGGTAATCGTCTGGGCAGCGGTGGTTCGAATCCGGCCCAGGGAGAACAGGACGGGCAGCGAACCGGGCTGGGTCAGCATCAGCGAGGCTGCCTTGAGAGGCCGAATATCGCCCTCAGGCGTGGTCAGTCCTTTGAGAGCGGGCAAGGACATACCGAGCGGGTCGAGAATAACCCGCAGGGGCAGGAAGGGAAGCCCCCGAGCCCGGGCAAACGCGGCATGGACGCCGCTTTCCATCTCTACCGCAATCGCCTGGGTGAGTCGGCCGTGGTAGGCTTTCTCCTGGCTGCTGAGCAACACCCGCGGACTGCTGAACAGCGGTCCGTCCGCCACACCGATTCCGGCCCGTTCTGCGCCGGTACGCGCCTGTTTCAAAAAACCGGGGTGGGTCGGAAAACGCTCGAGCTGCGTCGGTGAGTCGGCCGCATATACCCGCACATCGGGCGCCAGCACGAGCTGACCTGACATCAGATTTGCCCGCAGGGCGCCGGCGCAGCCGACGGACACCACGGCCGACAGAGGCGTGTCCTGGAACCGCTCAAGCGCAGACTGTGTTCGGCGCGGGCCGATCCCGCCGGTCATAACCACGACTTCTCGCCGCCCCGCCATTCCCCGCCATACCCGTTTGTCTTCGCGCCTGGGCTGGCGCAGAGCGGCACGCACCGCAGCGCTCTCCCAGGACAGAGCGGTAAAAACGGCCAGGGGAGGAGCAGCGTCCATCAACAGAGTCTCGGAGATACGCGTACGCTCAATACGACGCCGCTAGAGCACTTCACGATTCCGTATAGCCAGCCGGTTCTTGTCGTCATTCCGGCGAAAGCCGGAATCCAGGCGCTCGGCGACGAGAGTGGCAAGGCTACAGCTTAACGTGAACCGCTCTAGGTATCCCGCCAGCCGATCCGTCTGCCGGTCCAATAGCGCAGGGCTGAATCGACCGTCATCGCCCCGTATAAGCTTCCCGCCAGCGGCAGCGTCCACACCCAGCGGCGGGGCAGCTCAAAGAAACGCACGGCCGGCCAGTAGACGATGGCGCTCAGGACCAGGGCTGCGCCGCCCTCCAGGCTGAGCAAGAGCGCTATCGCGCCTGCTCCCCCTAGGGCCATGGCCAACCCGGCCACGCACCACACCGGGGGCAGCACGAAGAGCAGCCCTAAGCCGACCAGGGTGCCCAGGAGCCGCAGGGCCGAGTGATTCAGCTCGGTAAAAGCGGTCCGGCGTACCATCGTCCAGATCGGACTTAGCGCATCGTACACGCGCACGCTGCTGACCTCGGTCCGACTCAGGCTCAAGCGCACCGCCGGGGACACGCTCTTAACCCGCCAAGCCAGATTCAGGTCGTCGATCATGTCACCCTTGATACTGGCGAAACCACCGATTTTTTCCAAGCCCACAGCCGTCAGCAAGACACACCCGCCTGCCGCAGCCGCAACCCGGCGGCGGGGATTATTCACCCAGCGCATGGGATACAACAGGCTGAAGAAAAAGACAAAGGGCGGAATCAGCAGGCGTTCGGCGCCGGACACACACCGCAAACGGGCCATACGGCTGTTGAGGACCAGCTGTTTCCGCTCGCTCTCTGCGACCAGCCGCCAGACAGAACGCGGCGCGTGCCGGATATCGGCATCGGTCAACAACACATACTGGGGACGCGGCAGGCAGTCTCGCTGCCGGGGATGGACGATTCCGGGACTGGCGAGACCACAGGCGGCCGCAGCCTGCTCAAGCGCCCAGACTTTGCCGACCCAGCTGGGCGGGAGCGGAGCGCCGGACAGGACGATCAGCCGGTGAGAGGCGCTCAGCCGCTGACCGGTCTGACGGGCGATCTGGCCGCTGGCGTCGTGCGAGCGATCATCAACGAGCACGACCGTCAGCTGACCGGGGTAGTTCTGTTGCAGCAGGGCAGGCAGGGTGTGGGGTAAGACCTCGGCTTCATTCCGAGCCGGCACCAGCACACAGACGGACGGCCAACGGCCCGCCGGCCCGGCCTCAAAATCGGTCGGCTCATCCTCGCCGACCGGCCGAAAATCCCAGGCCCGGGCGGGATGGAAGAGAATGCCGAGCCACACCAGCACCGACGCAGCACCCAGCACAAGGAGCATATCCAAAGCGTGACCTCTAGGTCCGAACCTCTTTTTGGATATACCCGAACTGTCGAAACCAGGACACCGCTTTGCGCAGCGCCTCACGGACCGGAGTTTGTGGTAGACCCAGCTCCCGGACAGCCTTGGTGACATCAAAAAACATCTTTTTCTTACTCAATTTTACCCCGACCGGCGGAATCGAGGGCTCGCGGCCGGGAATAAGACGCGCCAGCACCGCATCGCCGTAGGCTGCTCCGAGGGCCAAGGCATACGGGACCTTGAATCTGGGCACGGTTTGACCGGTCAGCTCGGACAGCAGCCCAAAGAGCTGCTGGAGCGTCAGATTCTCGTGGCCCAGAATATATTTTTCGCCAATCTGGCCTTTCTGAGCCGCCAACAGATGGCCCTGGGCAACGTCTTCGACATCGACGAGGTTGAGACCGGTATCGACATAGCCCGGCATGCGACCGTTCACAAAATCGACAATCATTTGTCCGGTCGGGGTGGGTTTGAGGTCGCCAATACCGACCGGTGTACTCGGGTTGACGACCACCACCGGAAGTCCCCGACGGACGTAGGTGAGTGCGACTTGCTCGGCCAGAAATTTGCTACGCTTATAGTGGCCAAGCATATCGGTCACAGACACCGGCGTATCCTCCCGGCCCAGGCGGCCATCTCCGGCACAGCCCAGGGTCGCCACCGAACTGGTATAAACGACCTTCTCCACGCCAAGGGCCTCGGCCGCTCGCAGAACGTTTTCGGTTCCGGTCACATTGCTCTCATACATGTCTCGGCGACGGCGTACCCACAGCTTATAGAGCGCCGCCACATGGTATACCTGGGCGCAGCCGGCCAGCGCCCGCCGGACCGACTCGAAGTCACGCAGGTCACCGACAACGATCTCAAGCGGCAAATCGGCCAGCAGACGGCGGTCAGCCTGAGGCCGGACCAGCGCCCGGACCTCGTGTCCAGCCTGGACCAGGGCGCGGGCGACAATGCCGCCCACAAAGCCGGTCGCGCCGGTCACCAATACCTGCATAGCCCCCTCCCCTAGAGGGCTTCGAGCGGGGAGTCAAGAGGCATGGGATTTACCGGGCGAGTGCGGCGATACACTGCTCCCGGATCTTCCAGATATCCTCGAAGCCGAAGCGCCGTGCCGAGGCGTCGGCCGCTCTCCAAACCCGCAAGAACTGCTGATGCCAGGAAAGCTTGAAGCGGCCGATCTGTTCGGGAAGGATGACCACTTCTGTGACAAAGTCCGGTGCGGACCGGGCAGATGGCAGTCCGGCACGGGTGACGTCGAGGCGGTGGCGGGCGTAGCGCAGATAACAGTGGGCTTCGGGGATACTGTCCAGACCATAGCGGTCCAACACCGGTCCGACACCGGGGGTATTGACCTCGGTCATGTGGTAGATGCCGAGGGTCAGAGTAAGCGCGAGCCCTTGCTCTCGGGCGAGCTGAGCCAACAGGGCATGCTTGGTACTGCACGTGCCCCGTCCCTCGTCCAGCACCAGACGATAGTTGGCCCGATCAGAATTCCGGCGGTACGGGAGGTGATGCACATAGCGGCCGGCATCACGGTAGGTAAAGATGTCTTGTGCCACAAACCTCCGAGACATATCTCCGGCATGTTGAAGTGAAACACGAGGTAAGACCTGCCACAACTGCATAGTCCCTGCTCTCCCGTCCATGAGCGATCAGGTAGGGCGTTTTCCTGCTTCTGTCTCAGCCCCCAACTTTCTCAGTCTCTGGGCTAGGTTCAGCATATATTTTTTGGTATTGGAAAGCGACGACTCAACCCGAAGGAGGAAGCCCATGGCTGATGTGACGAACGTGTCCGACGAGAATTTTGATGCCGAAGTTTTGCAATCCGAGCTGCCGGTTCTGCTCGATCTGTGGGCCCCCTGGTGCGGGCCGTGCAAAGCCATTGCGCCGACCGTCGAAGCTCTGGCCGGTGAGTACGACGGGCAGCTCAAAGTCGTCAAGCTGAATGTGGACGACAACCCAAAAACCCCGGCCAACTATAATGTCCGGGGCATTCCCAATCTGATCCTGTTCAAAGGCGGGGAGGTCCAGGAACAGATTGTCGGAGCCGTCCCTCGGGCCAAACTCGAAGCGGCGATCAAAAACCTCATCTGATCAAAAGATCGCTCGCCTGGTACTCACATTGAGTGCCAGGCCCATCACAAGCATGACCGTCAACAGCGATGACCCGCCATAGCTGACCAGGGGCAGCGGAATGCCGACCACCGGCAGAACCCCGATATTCATACCAATATTGAACAAGGTCGGCCAAAACACGAGCGCCGCCGCTCCAACCGCGAGCAAAGCGCCGAACCGCTCTCGGGCCCGCCAGGCGATAACCAGCAGCCGTGTCAATATCAGCCCGTACAGGACTAACAGGCCGGCTGCTCCGACAAAGCCCCACTCCTCGGCAAACACGGCGAACACAAAATCGGTATGGGTCTCGGGCAGAAAGTCGAGCCGACTCTGGGTACTCTGCAAAAAGCCTTTGCCCCACAACATGCCCGAGCCGACCGAAATCTTGGACTGCACCACATGGTAGCCCGTCCCCAGCGGATCACGGCCCGGATCGAGAAACGACAGAACCCGCTCTTTCTGATATGGCTCCATCACGAAGAACCACAGGAGCGACAGGATACCGCCCGAGATCACGCCCAGGAGCGCGAACGAGCCCCAGCGCAGGCCGGCGGCAAAAGTCAGGCAGACAAACAGCAACCCGAACGATACGGCCGTGCCGAGGTTGGGCTGAAGTAGGACCAGCGCGGCCGGGATAAGAACCAGAACAGTGGGGTAGACCAGATCCAGCAGACCGTAGCCGTCCTGTGGCGTATAGCGGTGGAAAAACCGGGCGAGGACCAGCAACAGGCTAATCTTGGCGAACTCGGACGGCTGAAGAGAGAGCGGCCCAAACACGATCCAGCGCCGCGCCCCACCCCCGACAGAACCGATCAAGGGAACGAGCAGCAGCAGGAGGAAGGTGCACAGGTACAGGGGGTAGGCCCAGTTCTCGAAGCGGTGATAGTCAATCCCGAAGGCCAGCGCCATGCCAAGGCTGCCTATCCCGATCCAGATCAATTGACGGACGAGGGTGGGGTTGAGCCGTGGCCCGCCGGTATAGGTAGCACTGTAGACAGCCATCACGCCAACACCGAGCAGCGTCAGCGTCAACAGGAACAGCGGCCACTCAAAATGGGTGATCAGCCGCCGGTCGAACACCTGCCTCCTCCTTCCGCTGTCGGACCAAGGAGAAATAGGCCGCGAGGACTTTCTGCACCACGGGTGCGGCAACCCTCCCTCCTCCGTGGGCGGCGTGTTCGAGCAGGCAGGCTACTGCTATTTTGGGCACGTCAGCAGGCGCGAAGGCAACAAACCAGGCGTGGTCCCGAAGGTGGCGGGCGACCTGCTGACTACTCCCGCCACGCCCGCTGATGACCTGGGCTGTCCCCGTTTTTCCGGCCACACGGACATCCGCGACCTGAGCCCGCCTGCCGGTTCCATGGACTTCGTGGACAACCTCAATCATCCCTTCGGTGATTACCCGTAAATACTCGACGTCTATGCCGGTCCGACTCACCACCTCCGGCGTCTGAGTCTTGACCACCGCTCCATCTGTCGCAATGACCTGTTTCACGACGCGGGGACGGTAGACGGTTCCCCCGTTGGCCACGGCTGCGGCAACCGCAGCCATCTGTAACGGCGTTGCGGTGACATACCCCTGTCCGATAACGGCTGAAACGGTCTCGCCCCGATACCACGGTTCACCAATCTGTCTTTGCTTCCAGCCTTGATCCGGAATAATCCCCCCGGCTTCATAGGGAAGGCCGATCCCGAGCGGCTCATCCAGACCAAACAGGCGCGCGTAAGTGGCGATCGCCTGAATGCCGAGACGGCGGCTGAGCTTATAGAAATAGACATCGCACGACTCGGCCAGCGCTCGACGGAGATCCACACTGCCGTGTCCGCGTTCTCGCCAGCAACGGACCCGCCGCCTCCCCATCTGCATATAGCCTGGGCAGTAGGCACGCGTGTCGGGGGTAACGACGCCCTCGGCGAGTGCGGCAAGCGCACTAATGATCTTGAAAGTGGACGCCGGTGGATACTGGCCTTGAATCGCCCGGTTTGTCATGGGGTGGAGCGGATCGTCGCGTAAGGCGCGCCACGCTTTGGCGCTAATCCCAAGAGAAAAAACATGGGGATCGAACGTCGGGGCACTCGCCAGGGCGAGCACCTCACCGTTCGACACGTCTAAAACGACCACCGCGCCGGGTCTGCCTCCCAAGGCGTCTTCAGCTTGTTTTTGCAGGTCAATGTCGATGGTGAGGACGAGGCTGTGCCCAGACTGGCTGGGCAGCTCTTCAATAATAGCTAAATGTTTACCGCTGGCATCGACCTCAATCTGCCGTCCGCCGTTCCGTCCCCGCAAGGCATCGTCCCATATCTTTTCTATTCCGAATTTCCCGACGATATCGCCATGACGATAACCAGCCGACTGATCTAACTCACGCTGACTGACCTCACCGACATAGCCCAAGAGATGGGCGGCCAGATTATCCATGTGATAGGCGCGCTTGGAACGCGCCTCAATACTGACCCCGGGGAAATCGTGGTGGGAGAATTCGACCGCTAAAACAGTCGACCAATCAACGTCCCGCGCCACGACAATCCCCGCATCGACAGGACGACGCGGGTCGGGTAAAAACGGGCCCTCGGTCGGCACGACCTGAATGTTGGGCAGATGGCGGGCCAGTTCTGACACGGTCTGGTCCAGGTCGGGTATATATTCGGGTCTGAATACGACATTGAAAGAGGGCAGGTTATCGACCAGCGTCCGCCCCATGCGGTCATACAGCTTGCCCCGAGGCGCAGGGACACGCTGGAAGCGCAGGCGGTTACGCTCAGACCGCTCCCGGAAGCTCGGCCCCTCCTCAAGCTGGAGAAACCACAGACGAGAGATCAGCAGCACCAGCACGCCGCACATGACGATGCCCAGCGTGCCTAAGCGAGACATCGGTGTGTTTGGCGTACCAAGCAGGAGGGGGGGCCGGGACATCGCACCTTACCTGTCGGGTACCTGGCTGTGGTGCAACAGGGTAAAAACAAGCGGGGTCAGCAGCATGGCCAGTGCCATATCCCACATCACCGAACCGAGCACCAGCCTCGGTGTTTCGGAGGCGACCTGTCCCAGCCGGCTGAGGCCAAACAGTGTGAGGGTTTTCAAACCAACCGCCACGGCAACCAAGCCCAACACAGACACGGGATTATTCAGCCACAGACGCCGAGAGAGGAGGGCAACAGCCGCAAACACCACGCTCAGGGCGCAGGCGTGGTCTCCCCCCAGCGTGCCCGAACCGCAGTCGAACAGATAGCCTAGGAAGAAGACGACGGCCGCGCCGCTAACCGAAGGATAGGAAATGCCAATATAGACGCACAGAATTAAGAGCAGATCAGGAGCGAGCAGCAGGCGAGAGAAAACACTGGTCTGCAATACCACAACGCCCAAGCCAGTCAGCACCAAGATCCCAAGAGGACGGGCGGGAAGCCGAGCTTCACTGCTGGGCGTACTGGGGACCGCCGGTGGTGACCAGAACCTCTTCCAGCTTGGCGAATTCAACATTCAGCCGGACCTCCACATCTTCAAACATCTCTCCACCCATCGTCCCAATCCGGAAGACACTGCCAAGGGGATGGCCTTTGGGAAATATGCCCTCCTGACCAGAGGCCAGCAACACATCACCGACTCTTACATCGGCTCCCTTCGGCACATATTTGAGTCTTGCCCGCCCATTCCCAGTCCCGGCGACGATACCTCGCTCGCGTGTCCGCTGCACGAAGGCGTCAATCCCGCTGCTCGGATCAGAGGCCAGCATAACCCGTGCGGTATGGGCAGTGGTAAAGACGATACGCCCCACTATCCCTGCGGGCATCAGCACCGCCGAGCCCTTGCCCATACCATTTTGGGTGCCTTTATCAAGGACAAGACGGTCGGCCCACAGCCCAGGGCTCCGGCCAACGATCCGCGCCGCAACCGTTGGAGCCTCGATTTGAGCCTGGAGGTCGAGCAGACGCTGAAGACGCTGGTTGGCCAAGCCCATTTCGACCAGCTGCTGAACCCGCTTTTCGAGCTCCCCCACCTGTTGCCGGAGCGTATCGTTCTCTCGACGGACAGAGCGGAGATCGAAATACTGATCCCAGACCTGCTCAACACCCTGGCCGACCACTGTCGCGCCAAGCTGGAGCGGGAGCATTGCCTCGAGTAAGAGCGCACCGGCCGGATCTGGCCGAGACGGAGCCCGAGCATTCAGTACAGCTAACCCTGTAGAGATGACTAAAAAGAATCCACACGACAGAACGACCTTGTGCTGACGGAGCCAAGCATACATAGCGAGTCCCTCAGTAGACCGGGTTCTGTGTCTAGCTCTGGCATTGATTAGATAGCAACCTCGCGTAGCAGAGATAATTCATCCAGAGCCTTCCCCGCCCCCTTCACCACCGCAGTTAACGGATCATCAGCCAGCGCAACGGGCAAACCGGTTTCCTCGCGCAGCAGGATGTCGAGGTTCCGCAGCAAAGCCCCTCCGCCAGCCAAGATAATCCCTTTCTCCACAATATCCGAGGCCAACTCGGGCGGAGTTCGCTCGAGTGCCACTCGGACGGCTTCGACAATTTGGTTGATCGGATCCAACAGACAGTCCCGAATCTCCTCGTCAGACAACTCAACCGATTTGGGGATACCGGCCACCATATCCCGGCCCTTGATCTCCATGGTCTGGATCTCGTCGCTCGGATAGGCCGAACCGATCGTAATCTTGATCAGCTCCGAGGTCCGTTCACCAATCAGGACATTATACTTGCGCTTGATGTACTGGCTGATCGCCTCATCCATTTTGTCGCCGCCAACCCGTACCGATCTCGAGAAGACCACCCCCGCCAGGGCAATGACCGCCACCTCGGTGGTTCCCCCCCCAATATCCACAATCATATTCCCAACCGGCTCCGACACCGGCAAGCCCGCCCCGATTGCCGCGGCCATGGGCTCTTCCATCAGATAGACCTCACGCGCCCCAGCCGATTCGGCCGACTCCTTGACCGCCCGTTTCTCGACCTCGGTGATACCGTTGGGCACACAGATGACAATGCGGGGCCGCACCCAGGGTCGATTATGGACCTTCTGAATAAAATAGCGAAGCATGGCCTCGGTCGTCTCAAAATCGGCGATTACACCGTCCTTAAGCGGTCGGATGGCAACGATGTGGCCCGGGGTACGGCCCAACATTTTTTTGGCCTCAAGGCCAACGGCGAGAACTCGACGAGAGCCACGGGAGTCTTTTTGCACAGCAACGACCGAAGACTCATTACACACGATCCCCTGTCCCCTGACGTAGATCAGAGTATTTGCCGTTCCCAGGTCAATCGCCAAGTCGTCGGACAGCCACCCCCATAAGGAATTAAGAACCATGTTTTATTTCCTTAAACAGTGAACTTCCGTGCAGCAGGGAGTCCACACACGGAGTACTATCAAAATTGCTTGGCGAGAGCAAGTCCGCCTCACATAAGGCTTTTTTCTACAAGAAGTCTTTTCAGAGCCCGGCTCGTCAGACCGATACGCTTGGCTGCGCATAGACAAATCATAACGCCGTATTATATGTAAAATATCCAGGACACAAAGGAGACAAACGGGAATGCTGGATTTCATGCGACGACGGACCCGTTCGATCGGGGTTAAAATCCTGTTTGGGATCATTGCCCTCGTTTTCATCTTTTGGGGAGTCGGAGGCCAGAATGAGGGGCAGGCCATTGACGCGGTCGCCACGGTCGATGATCGCCCGATATCGGCCCGAGACTTTCAGCGCGCCTACGAAAATGTCCAAGCCGCCTACCGCAATATCTATAAGGAGAACTGGAACCCGGAGTTGATCCAGACCCTGAACCTCAAAGACCAGACCCTCGAGCAGTTGATTGACATGCGACTCATGGCGGCCGAGGCGCGGCGGGTCGGGATGACGGTCAGCGACGACGAGGTCCGCGCCTCGATTACCGAGCTGCCGGCCTTTCAGGCTTACGGCTCGTTCAGCCCTGAGCGCTACCGACGGGTGTTGCGCTCGTTCCGCATGACCCCCCGTGAGTTCGAAGACGACCAGCGGACCCAGCTGTTGACCGCAAAATTCCGAGACTTTATTCTCGGCACGGTCGAGGTCTCGGACAGCGAACTGCGGGACGTCTTCGCCTCGCGCCAGGACACGGTCAACCTGCGCTTCGTCAAAATCGCCTCGGCCACGCTGCTTGACGAGGTGGCGGTCGAGGCGGATGCCCTCCAGACGTATTACGAAACGCATAGAGAGTCTTTTCGCCAACCGGAGCGGGTGCGCTTTTCGTATATCGCGTACCCAGCCGAGCACTTTACGCCGGACGACACGGCGTCGGACCAAGATATCGAAGCCGTGTATCAGCGGGACAAGGATACCCGCTTCACCACACCGGAACGGATCAGGGCACGGCATATCTTGTTACGTCTTGATCCGAACGCGAGCGAAGCGGACAAGGACGTGGTCCGGATAGCGGCCGCCGCGCTGCTGGAGCAGATTCGCGATGGCGCGGACTTCGCCGCCCTGGCTCAGGAACACTCCGAGGATACGGCCACCGGCGCCAAGGGCGGCGACCTGGGCTTCTTCAGCCGCGGCGCGATGGTCAAACCGTTCGAGGACGCGGCGTTTGAACTCTCAGTTGGTGAGCTCAGCGAGCCGGTCGAAACCTCGTTTGGCCTCCACCTGATCCGGTTGGAGGACAAGCAGCCCGCCCAGCCGCGCCCGCTCAACGAAGTACGCGAGGAGATTGAGGACGAGCTCACCGGGCAGCGCGCTCAAGAGCGGGCCCGGCAAGCCGCCCAGGAAGATCACCAAGAGTTTGGGACGCGCGTCACGCTACCCGAGCTGGCCGAATCCCGTGGGCTGGAAGTGACCGGAAGCCCGTTGGTCAGCCGGGACGAGACGCTGCCCGACCTGGGCCGGCAACCCCAACTCCTGCAAGCCGCTTTCAGCACCGATCTCGACCAGCTCAGCGCGCCCGTCGAGATCGGCGAAACGAGCTATCTCGTCCTGCCCCACGAGCGGCGGCCGTCACAAATTCCAGACTTTAGCGAGGTGCGAGACGAGGTCGAGGGCCGCTACAAGGCCGAACAGGCCGAGGCTCTTGCCAGACACAAGGCCGAGGACTGGGTAGCACGTGCCACCCAGGACAAGTCCCTGGACCCGCTGGCAGAAGAAGAAGCCCTGGAAATAGAGGAGACCGGAGAATTTACCCGTCAGGGGACGTATATTCCCAAGATCGGCAGCCTCCCTGCCCTGAAAAAGGCGGCCTTTCGGCTGACCGAGGAAAAGCCGATCGTGCCCGACGTTTATGTGTGGGGCGGCAACGCGTTTGTGGCACAGCTCGTCGAACACCGCCCTGCCAGCGCGGCGGAGTTCGAGCAAGAAAAAGACAGCCTGCGTCAAGAACTCACCGACCGTAAGCGGGTCGAGGCGGGTCAGGCTTTTCTGCGCCATCTCAAAAAACACGCCACCATCGAGATGAACCAGGCGGCCCTGCTCCGCCTCTCCTCATAGGCAAAACTCCGAGTGATTTTCCGTTCCGCTCTCCCAAAGGAGGTCTTACATGCCCCTGTTACAGCCCGGCGACAGCGCCCCAGGTTTTAGCGTCCCGACCCACCGCGGCGAGGAACTCAGCTTGGCCAGCCTGCGCGGCAAAAAGGTGTTGTTGTGGTTCTACCCCAAGGCCGACACACCCGGTTGAACCATCGAGGGTCGCGGGTTCCGCGACCAGTACGCGATGTTTCAGGAGCAAAATGTCGAGGTCCTGGGGGTGAGCTTTGACAGCGTGGCCGACAACGCCGCCTTCGCCCAGAAGTTCGACTTTCCGTTCCTGCTGTTATGCGATACCGAACGCGAACTTGGGCTGGCCTACGGCGCGTGTGAGAACGCCACGGCCGGCTATGCCAAACGGATCAGCTATCTGATTGACGAGACGGGACAGGTTGAGCGCGTCTACGCCAGCGTGCAGGCTGGCTCGCACCCGGCCGAAGTCCTGGCCGATCTGATTTCATAACAGCCTGGTGGGGCGTAGGGCGGTGTTGGCTACCTCGACAAGGCTGGGCGACTATCCCCGAATCCTGTATATCGGGTTTCTCTACGGAGTTCCTGCGGGGCTCCGACCTCACTTGTTTGAGCCGATTTCACCAGCGAGGAAACGACGGCGTTCTTGATCGAAACTTTGAACAGTCTCGTTGAGATCTTGCGCTGGCAGTCCCGAGCCTCGGGGGACGAGGTAAGGGAGCAAGAACTCTGAACAGATGATTCCTCCCTACCCCTCCCGCGCCGCCTGCAAGGCCGCTTCATACACCACTTTGAGCGGCACGTTGCGTTCACGAGCGCAGCGTTTACAGTCTTCGTATTCAGGAGCGACGTGGATACGCCCATCCGGTTGATGGGCCAGCTTGATACCGACTTTGCCGTAGGGCGTCTCAAGCGCCCGGTGTTCACGCCGCAGGGCCATGCGCTCGACCGGATAGACACGAATGCCCAGGGTCGAGGTCTCGGCAAACAGCAGGCCGCTCAGGCGTTCCCGATCCGTCGCTTCACACAGCACCCACACCAGAACCCCGGGACGATTCTTCTTCATGTGAATCGGACATAAAAAGACGTCACGCGCTCCGGCCTCGAGCACACGCTCCATGACATGCTCATAGAACTCGGGGTTGAGATCGTCGATATTCGTTTCCAAGACCAGGAGCTGGTCGGTCCGGGGCGGCTCCTGGCTGTGGCCGAGGATCACCCGCAGCAGATTTGGACGATCATTCAGCTCCCGCTCCCCCGCCCCATAGCCGACGGCCTCAACCCGCACGGCGGGCACGCTCCCGGGCTGAGCGACCGCGGCCAGGATTGCCGCCCCGGTCGGCGTCACCAGCTCGCTCTGGCCGTCAGCCAAACACACCGGGAAGCCCTTAAGGAGTTCGAGCGTGGCCGGTCCGGGTACGGGCAGGATGCCGTGCCGCGACGACACCACCCCGCTGCCCAGTGGCAGGGGCGAGACGTACACCCGCTCGACGCCCAGCGTGTGCAAACAGAAGGCGGTGCCGACAATATCGACAATGGAGTCAACCGCCCCAACCTCATGAAAATGGACGTCTTCGGGTGGAACGCCGTGGATGTGGCCCTCGGCCTGGGCCAAGACCTGAAAAATACGCACTGTCGTCTCTTTGACCTGGGGGATCAACGCGCTCGCCCGGAGCATGTCGGCAATAGATCGCGCGCTGCATTCGACCTGCGGTTCATGGACCTCAACCTCGAATTTCGTTGCCTGAATACCGCTGCGTTGGCGGATGGTCTGCCGGAGCCGATAGCCGCTCAGCTCGAGCCCGTTCAGCTCGTGGCGGAGGGCGTCGAGCGACACGCCGAGCTGTAGAAAGGCGCCGAGCGTCATATCACCGCTGATCCCGGAGAAGGCGTCAAAATAGGCAATTTTCATGGTATTGGTTCGTGGCCGGCATCCCGCCGTGCATCGCCAGCCGTCTCGGACCGAGCGGGACGCCTCCCCGGTTCGGCCGGGGATACATTTTGCACCGCCACCAGGTAGAGGGTCTGCGAGGTGCGCTCCAGCGTAAAGCGGACGCGCTGGCCGGGCACACAGGCGTCGGCCAGGGCCGGAGCTCGGAGGGCGAAGCTGCTCGTTTTTGCCGGGAAAAAATCGGGGATTGCTTCATGCGCAATGACCACCCGCTGATCGTGACGGACAACCTGTTTCACCTCTCCATAGCCGATAAACACGTCGGGCGGAGGCGGGGGCTGGCAGGCCAAGCCGACAAGCAGGGACAAAAGCGAAGCCAAACGCCGGATGCTCCGCAGACCCGAGGCGCTCCGGCGCTCTCCTAGTACAGGGCGGAATCCCATCTTCAGGATTATTGCAGAGCCGAAAACTCGGTCGGAGATAAGATCTTATTGGTCTGGCTGAGAATAACACCCCGCAGGCGTTTACCGACCTCGGCCCGCCGCGGGTCGCGCGCCCATTTGGCCCACTTCTCCTGGCGTTCGTTCAGATCCTGATAGGCCCACAGGTGGCACACCTCGTTGAGTTGGCCGACCTCGGTATACCAGAATCCGACCGGCTTGAGTCCGTGCTCAGCAACGCCGGGCAGAATCATGGTCTTGGCCACTTCCAGATATTCCGGCAGCCCGCCAAAGGCGAGCTGATAGGTCCGCAGTTCATAGATCATGTTGATTCCTCCTTCTCCGCCTCGGAATCCCCGCTCACGAGTCGGCGCGATTATCGGCTGAAAGAAAGGTGCTTGTCAAATACAGGCCGCACAGCAAAAAGGGCAGCCCGCGGGCTGCCCCGTACGACATCCGAACTCGGGCTTGGCTAGGCCAGGGCCTCCTTGGCCAGAGCGTCCAGCTCGGCCAGGGCGGCGGCTTCCCCATTATCACACTCCTGCATCCAGATGGTGACATGATCAACGCCCGCGTCCTGGAGTTCGGCCAGTTCCTGGCGGGTACGGTATTTGCCGGGAAAACCAAAAGCCAGGACCTGGATCGACTTGGGATCGCGGCCCGCCTGCTCGGCCATCTCATTCAAGCGTTGCCGACCGGCCTTGATGTCTTCGAGCGGAGACAGGACCGGCATCCAGCCGTCGCCCCACTCGACCACCCGCTTGAACACATACTTCGACGATCCGCCCATATACACCGGCGGGTGCGGTTTCCGAACCGGCTTGGGGAAAGACCGCACGGCCGGAAAGTCATAGAACTTGCCGTGATACTCGGCTTCGTTCTGGGTCCACAGCTCTTTCATGGCCAGCACCCCGTCCTTGGTCTGGCCCCAGCGATGCTCAAAATCCCCGCCCATGATTTCGGTTTCTTCCCTGAGCCAGCCGGCGCCAATCCCCAGAATAAAACGGCCGCCCGACAGTTTATCCAGGGTCGCCACTTCTTTGGCCAGCATCAACGGGTTGCGCTCCGGAATGAGGCAAATGCCGGTTCCCAACTCGATCGTGCTGGTCACGGCCGAGGCTCTGGCCAGGGCCACAAAGGGGTCCAGAATCCGGCCGTACTCGTCCGGAATAATCCCGTCATCGGCACCCGGATAGGGCGAGGTGGTCTGGATCGGAATAATCGGATGCTCGGGCACCCAGTACGAGTCAAAGCCCAGCTCCTCAGTCCGCTTGGCCACAATCGCCGGATCAACAGAACGGTCGATGGCAAACTCAAAGATTCCTATCTTCATAACGGCCTCCTTTACATGTTCGGGTTGCTGGTGCCGCTGTCATAGCAGACCCAGTCCTCTGCCGGCTAGAGCCAGACCACACAGCCCGCCAAGAAGCGTCAGCCCAGCTCCTGCCCACCCCCACTCAAACGGATAGGGATCGTCCAGGCGGGACCCGCTAATCCCCGCAATGCTCGGCAAATCGCCGTCCCCTCCACCAACTTTCAACTGGGCTTTCATCCCTTTTTCCATGTGGTGGGGCACGTCACAGTGGACCAGATACGTCTTGCTCCCCGGCGGGACAATAAAGCTGGCGGTTTTCTGACCTTTTGCCGCCACCTCCAGGGTAAACATCCCCTGGTCATACAGATAGCGGGGCAGGCCGTGCACCATCCACTGGTGGCGAACCTCATCGGTATTGATCAGGCTGACGGTCAGTCGGGTGCACGGCTCGACCGTCCACTCCCGCTGGTCATAGGCGAACATCGTACCCCTAAAATCCCGGGCAAATTCCCTGCCGGCGCTGACGCGAATGTGGTGTTCACCCGCGATACGGGGACAGCCCCGGGGCAGCTCGTCGGTATTCTCGTTCATGACCATGCCGGAGGCGTCCAGGTGCATAGCGTGGTGGGTATGCATCTGGTGCCCCGAGTGAGACGGCGCATCCATCCCGGAGCCGGCGTGAGGCTGGTGGTCGGCATGGGAGGCCGTATCCATCTGGTGGTCGGCGTGGGACTGAGGCGCCTGGGCGGGCGAGGTGGTTTCTTGACTCACCGCCAGTGCCGGAAACATGCACACCACAAGCACGGTCAGGAAAAAGATCCCCATCGACTAGCCTCTCCGTGGACGCCGAAAGACAGCGCGCGCCCCGGCCGCCACACCGCCGAGCAGGAGTCCACCCACCAGCCCGAGCAGCGCCGCGTAGACCCAGCCCAGACGCTGGCTGCCGGCCTGGCCGAGCAAACCCGCGTCGTCGAGAGCGCCCCAAATCGGGATGTTCTTCTGGTAGTAGGCCGGGCTGAAGAACGGTGTCCAGTCCATGCCCTGCGTTTTTGGCCAGCCGGATTCGGTCAGGAAGGATTCGTACACAATCGCGCTGATATTGCCGCCCGGATTAATGCCGTTGGTGGTCACGCCCTTCTCCTTGTGGTCGTGCAATAACCACACACCCGGCCCGTAGTTGTGGAGCCCGTCATTGACCGTCCGCAGGTGGAGGTCGAGCCGTTGGGCGGGTCCCAGCCAGACAACATCGCGGGTAATCTGGGCGGCCGGATTATGCTCGACGCCGTCGTAATGGGTAATCCGCACCTTGTGGCCGTGGGTATGCAGCGCGATCCCCTCGGCTCCCCCGTTCAGCACACGCAGCTTCACGTCCTGGTCGGGCCTGACGACGACCAGCGACTCTCGTATGGTGTACGGAAACGAACGGCCGTTGAGAACAAAATAATCAGGCGTCTGATCGGTAATATCGTAACGGCGGTTGGTCGCCTCGGCCACTAACCGAGGATCGTTGGCCGTTTGAATCAGCTCGTGCAGGCTACGGTCCAGATCCTGATAGTGCAGGTCGTACTCGCGGTCATAGGTCTGGCGAACAGCACGCGACGAAAAGCGCACCTGCCCGGCGCCCGGGTTGAGCGTCTGCACCCAGTTGTCAGGCTGGTTTTCCTCAACCACAAACATACCCTGCAGGCCCATCAAAATATGGACGTTGGGTTGCACGTGACAGTGATAGAACATGGTCCCGGTCTGGCGCGGAGTCAGATCATAGGTCCGGCTCTGGCCCGGCAGCACCGGCAGCTCACTGGCGATGGGCACGCCGTCGTTCCCCTCTCCAGCGCTGTCCACAAACGGGTGGTCAACCCCGTGGAGATGAATCGTATGGGGCAGATAGTGGGTGTTTTCCAGGGTCAGCCGCAGTCGGTCGCCCTGTTCCACCCGGATGACCGGGGCCGGGGCGCGCAGGCTGGGATGGGCCACATCGGTGTCAAAGTTTTCGGTCGCCATGCCGCGTGTCTTGGGGGCGAAGACCCATAGTCCGGGCTGCACCCCGGGAGCGATGGCATAGCGCGGAAAGGGCCCTGGCACATCCGGCGAACGGCCGTTGAGTTCGGCCACCTCAAGCCGGACGTGAATCACATCCGGGTCTCCGTCTCCGTCCCGGTCCTCGTCTTTGACCACCGTCGTCGGAGTCAGCCGGGTCTGCATCAGGACGGCCATCGGCACATTATTAGTTCCTCTGACAAAGGCGGCCACCTCGGCCGGATTGTCCGGCTCACACACCAGCGACTCCTCAACCGTCACGCCGGCCACGACTTGTTGTGGACGCCAGTCCGGGCGGGGGGTGGGGCAGAAGGGCTCGACCGGGCCGAGAGCTACGTCTGTGGTGTCCGGCGGCCGCCGATAGGAGGATTCTCCGAAAGAAGCATACAGCCAGTCTTGAACAGTCTGGGGTAACCAGGAACGCGGCAGCACAAAAATCACGCTGCCGAGAAAGACCAGTATCAGCACGGATACCGTCAGGAGGCGAAGCCGAGACATAGCAACTCATATGTACGGGGAGATGACGACGGAGGAAAGGGGGGCAGCCTCAGCCTTTCAGCAGCGTGAGCGGCGGCTTCCTTTTATTCAGGAATAAGAAATAGCCGCCTAGCGCGCCAACACACAGGCCACCCAGCGCCAACAGGAGCTGAGCCGACCAGCGTCCAACGCGAAACGCAAACGTGATCTGCTGATGCGGGTTCTCCAAGGTCACAACCGCCGCGTAGCGGCCCGGCGTACCAAAGGTGAGTTCGGCGTTCAGCACTCCGTTCAGATATGTCTGAGCCGGGATGTGGAGCAGGGTACGGGGCTCGGCCGTGGTGCCGGTTTCCACCACTCGCAGGCTCGCCGGGCGCTTGCGGACGACCTCGTCAATCAGATCAAACACAAGGATGGTGCTGCCAACCTGGGGCAGGCGGGTACAGAACTCCTGGCTTGGACTGAACTCGGGTTGATAGGCGACAAAATGAATCAACGACGGACCGGCCCGCTCGACACAGGAATCCTGCTCAATCCCGACCCCACCGTGCGCCCACAGCGAAAGCGGCATGAGCAGCGCGGTGGCCGGCCAGACGAACGACAGGACAATGCCGATCCGCCCCACCATACACCGCCTCTCCGACCAAGGACCTATGGCAGATACCGGGGGGTGAAGCGGGTGGGGATCACGCTTGAACGGACCGTGACCAACTCCTGCTCGCCGGTCGCATTCTCAAACTGGATCACTCCGGCGATATACTGCTGCGGGGCGCTGAGCGGAATCAGGCGTTCGACCCCGAATATGGTGCTTGAGATAGTGAGCCGCAGGTCTTGGCTTTCGCCCGGTCCGATTGCCACATCGGGGTCGACATCAAGCGGACCGACAAAATCGCGCGGGCCGGCAGTAGCCTGTTCCTGTTCGCCGCCGTTGACGAAGCTGGCCATCGCCATCGTATATTTCTTTAGCCTGATCGGGCTGTCGGCAACGTTGGTGACCCGGACATCCATCTCCAGCGTCTCGGTCCCCTCGTCAAACGTCGCCCCGCTGGCCCGCACTTCGGCCATTTTCGGCCCCGACGAGATGAACGCCGGCGTGAACCAGTCGGTCTGTTGGGGCCATCTGACTGGATAACTGGTCGCGGCATACGTCCAGCCCGCCACCAGCATGATAAGCGCGGCCCCGGCAATCACATTCATCCACATATGGTCACGCGGTGTGATCAGCCCCAGGTCGGGCGCGTCATCGTTGGGCGGAATCTGGAGGGTCACCGCCAGATTGGTGACCGTCCTTTTGGTCAGGGTCCAGTAGAACATCCAGACCAAACCCAGCCCGAAGCCGAGAAACGACCACCAGACGACAAAGCTCCCGCCATAACTCCCCAGCTCGATAGTCTCGCCGCTCATCAGGGTGACCGGAAATTCGAGCGGCGTGGGGCTTGGCGCCACGCTGACCCATTCGGCCGGGCCGATGAGAGTCCCTGTTCCGTGGATGGCGATCCCGGGATGGACGTGCCAGTCGCCGGGTTCCTTGCCAATGATCACCATGCGGAACTCGTAGATCCCACCCTTTTCGACAAAGAATGAGCCGATCGAGGCTTCGCCGTTGACCGTCCGCTCCTTGAGCATAAACACCGGTCCGGGAACCACCGGGATGATGGAAGCGATCTCCGGGGTGTAGAGGGTGTGCGGCCAAGTCTCCAGGATCTTGACCCTGCCGGTGATGGTGACCGGGTCGCCGACCTGGATTTCGGTCGGCGACACCGACACGTCGAAAAATGCGGTCGTCATATTCTTCAGGAACGGTTCATCCGCAGCCTCACCATGCGCAAACGCCCGAGGAACACCGATCACAACCGCCCAGCCGATAAGCGCAAGGCTGAGCAAGACCTGTCCGGTCCGCTTAGTCATCGACCAGTCTCCTCTCTATCACGCGCAGGCGCGGTTTCTGCTTAATCCGAATAGTGTCCGGCTCGGTCGGCTCAAACGCCGGGAGCTTGGGAGTTCGGCTGGCGGGCCACAGCACAATCAGCCAGTAGCACCCCAGACCGAGCAGGATGGCGGTCACCACCGGAGGGGCCATCTCGTCCAAGCCTATGCCGTGGGCGTGGCCGAGTGCGGGTGTTGTGAGCAGAATCGCCAGGCTGGCCCAGCCGACCGTGCTCCATTGGCTTGTCCTTCGCATAGCGATCTCACAGCGTTTTCAAGTAGCGTCTGATCGGCCAAACCGCCAGATAGCGGCCGATGAACTGGCCGATCCAATACCCGATAAAAGCGACCGTGCCGCCAAAGATCAGAGACACGTACTGGGTTTCACCCAGGAAGCTGCGCAGCGCGCCGCGCTCGATCATACGCAGATATTCCGGCGTCTGCGACCGGATATAGGCGATGCCCTGCACATCAGAGACCGTTACCACATGATCCATGAAATGGGCGGGTTGCAGAAAGGGCGCCAAGGGCACGTAGTTATAGGCCCACACCGCAACAGCCCAGACGTGGGCGCCAATCAGGGAGGTGAGGATGAAACTCTTGGTTTTCATCAGGGTCCAGTCCATCAGGATGCCGGCCCCGACAATAGAGATCGGCCACACAAAGTTCATGGGGTAGGTTTGGGCGATGTCCCACTGGAAGTAGCGCCCCACCCAAGCCGCCAGGAACATGCAGCACGCGGTATAGGTTGCTCCGGTCGGGAAGCGCCACGCCACCCACTGGATGTACTGCAGGGCGGACGGAATGATGATCGTGGCAAAAGCGGTCACCACCGGCCACCACTGGGGGTCTTTCCAGTCGGTCCAGAAGTCCCAGTCCCCGGCAAACAGCTGCTTGGTGATGTCCCCCGCTCCGGCAACGACAAAGATGGCCGTGGTCCAGAATATCAGGTCCCACTTCCAGTCGATCCACTTATACTTTTTTTCCACCAGGGCCTTGAGCTCGAGCCGTTTTTGCCGTTCGGCCTCGGCCGCCAAGTCTGCTACTGGGGCTGATGCGTCTGCCATGCGTGCCGCCTCTCCATGCAGGGTCTGATGAAGCTACTGCGGACTCGGTGATCAGTCAGCAGACACGGGCTGCTCTGCCGGCTGGGACGGGGCGTCGTCCACGGCATCTTCCTCTTCCTTCTCAATCTCGAACAGATGGACGATGGTTTCTCCCCACACGGCGAACATCCCGGCGGCCAGCCAGCCGTAAATCACAAACGGCCAGTGAAAAGGCACCGAGAAGATCTCTTCGGAGATCCACAGACTGTGACCCCACTCGTTGGCCGCAACCGCCATGCATTCCAGCGCCGCTGCGGCAATCAGCAGGGCAAACGACCACGGAAACCCCTTGTCCCGACCATAGAGCCTCGGAATGCGGTAGCGCCCGTACAGATAGGTTCCCACGGCCAGAACAACCGTCAGCGGGAAAAAGAAATAAAACATCGGAATGTGGGTCGGGGTGAGGGCGGTATCGCGCACCATGGTCTGGTGCCACGAGCCGTCCCAGTTCGGCCAGAAGCTGGCCTCCAGATAAACCGCCAGGCTGGTCACACCGACCAGGCTCCACAGGATGGCAACCCGCCGGACCTGTTCAGACCGCGCAACCGGCTGGCCCTCCAGTTCCCGACCGGTGCGGATCAACCAGCCCAGCCAGATTCCGGCAAACGCGCCGATAATGATCAACTCGGCCCAGAACAGCGAGCGGTAGTACAGGGTGAACTCCCAGCTGGCGGAATTCAGCCCGGCCGTGAACATATACCAGTAGTTCCAGAACCACAGAAAAACGTTGGCCGCCATGACCAATCCGCAGCCCCAGAACAGCGGCTTCCAGCCGACCGACCAGTCGGTTGGGTTGATCGTTGCCGTCTCGCCGGAGCCACTTGATGCCGACAATGCCTGAGCCATGGTATTCCTCCTGTCCTTGCTGATGCGCTCTGCTAAGGTGTCCGTGTTTTATGCCAACGCCTGACCGTCCTGCCGGGAAACAACCGCGTAGCGGATGGCGGAGATGACAACACCCGCGAGCACTCCGCCGATAATCAGCCCCGGCACCATCATCGCCTTATACCACGCCGCCACCTGAATGGGAAAGGCCAGTAATTGTGGCGTCTGACCCTCTTCCAGCTCGACCATCACCCGGGCCACATACTCCTTGTCCTTGGCAAACACCACCTCGGTATTCACCACGCCACGCTCATATATCCGGGGTGGGAGCGACACTACGGCCTGCGACTGACCCGATTCGGTGGTGGCGATTATTTCCAGTCCCAGCGGCACCGCCCGCAGTTGCCCCGGAGTCACATCAACAACCATGAGCGCCCTGCCCGCCCGGGGGACTTCTTCGCAGTACTCGGCGACCGGATCGAACTGGGTCTGATACAGCGTGATATGTAACAGTGAGGTCCCGATCTCCCGCCGACACGCATCGTTTGGCCCGCGATCCCGATGTGCCTCGGCCCGCATGCCGCTCAGCAGCAGGGTAGCACCGATCACCGCCAGCGTTGTTCCGACCCGCCACGTCTTTTTCGTCCCGTTCATCCAGTTGTATCTGCCACTCAGACTGTCGGCTCTTGATTCGCCAACAGCTCCAGGCCAAACCCGGCATAGGCCTTCCCTATATGGAACGAAACCCGAGTTGCTGTCAAGCAGTGAAAAATCTCTGATATTGCAGCGATTTATGGGCGGTAGGGACCGAGCCCGGAGAAAAAGGCCAGGAGCTGCGGATTGAGGTCGGGCCACTCCAGGTGGGAGCCTGCTCCCTCGCAGTACAGCGTTCTCACCCCGTCGGCGCACTCGGGGTAGCTGCGACAGCCATCGGCCCGGGGTGGGCTCGCCGGCTTCCCGCACCGGTTACAGGTCGCCCACCAGTCGGCAATCTGTTGACCATAGCCGGAGAAATGCCGGTCTTCGGCGCCATGCATGACCATCACCGACAGCGGAGCCGGACAGGCAAAGGCGGCCAAGTCCTGGGCCGTGAATCCGGCCGCGCTCGGCGCGATTGCGGTCGGGATGTGCCGCGTGTGTTCCAGGACGGCCAGGGCGACCGCCACCGTCCCTCCGTCGGAGTGACCGGTGAAGAAAATGCGGTCCGGGTTCACACACCATTTTTCGGCAATCAGACCGGGCAGCGTACCCAGCTCTTCGATGACATCGAGCGACAGACGGCGGTGACTGGCATAGGCAACAATGAAACCGGCCCGGGTGGCGTCCGTGGTCAGGCCGGTCAAGGACTCGCTGCCGAACCGGTTGAGCCCGGCCGGGGCATAGACCATAAGCAGGGGATGGGCAAAGCGCGGGTCGTAGTTGGCCGGGGTGCGGACACTGTAACGGATACCCGTAGCCGACCGTTCGTCGTCCCATACGCCGGCCAGCCCCGGGCGGGTTCCCGGCCCACAGTCGAGGCTCCGCCGCTCATAGGCATGGCTGCCGAGTTGGGGAGGGGCGGGCTGGCACGCGCTGGCAAGGAGCCAGACGGCACACCACAGCCAGCGGACCATGTCGCCTCGGATGTGCATGCGAGTTCGTCTTCCTTTCTTGCTCGCTTGCCGCACGAGCCGGTCTTTGTCTATACTGCCTCCGATTCGCACTCGCACCAAGGAGGCGGCTATGCTTTCGGTTTTTTCGGCACCGAGCCACTACGTTCAGGGGAAAAACGCCACCGCCCAACTGGGCACCGAGATGAAACGGATTGGGCTTGAGGGTCCGGCCCTGATTGTTGCCGGTAAGAGCGCGATTCGTCTGCTGTCCGAAGTCTGGCAGCAGCATTTGAGCCAGGCGGGGATTCGTCACGCCGTGCACCAGTTTGGCGGCGAATGCTCGTATCCCGAGATTGAGCGGATCAAGCAGACCGCCCGGGACAACACAAGCGGGGTGGTGATCGGAGCGGGTGGCGGAAAAGTCCTGGATGCCGCGCGGGCGGCGGCCGATGACCTCAACCTGCCGGTCGTCAACTGTCCGACCATCGCCTCGAGCGACGCACCGTGCAGCGCGCTGTCGGTCATTTACACCGACCAAGGCGTTTTTCAGGAATACCGTTTTTACCGCAAGAACCCGGACCTGGTGCTGGTTGATACGCACGTGGTAGCCCAGGCGCCTCCCCGTCTGCTGGTCGCCGGCATGGGGGATGCTCTGGCCACCTGGTTCGAGGCCAAGACCTGTGTCGAGGGCCATATTCAGAACATGCGTGGCGGCGCGTCCACCCGCAGTGCCGAGAAGCTGGCCGAGCTGTGTTACACCATCCTGGTCGAAGACGGACCGGACGCCCTGCGGGCGGTCGAGAACAATGTCGTCAACCCGGCCCTGGAGCGCCTCGTCGAGGCCAACACCCTGCTGTCCGGTCTGGGCTTTGAGTCGTCTGGCCTGGCGGCCGCTCACGCCGTGCATAACGGCCTGACCGAAGCCGCTCAGACCCACCCCTACTACCACGGCGAAAAGGTCGCCTACGGGCTGATAACCCAGCTGGTGATGGAGGGCAAACCACGCACGGTGATCGATCCCGTTCTCCACTTCTGCACCCAGGTCGGGCTGCCGATCACCCTGGCCGAGATCGGCCTTTCGGCCGACATGTCGCGCCAGCAGCTCGAGCAGGTTGCCGCCCGCGCCACGGCCGAAGGTGAGACGATCCACAACGAGCCGTTTGAGGTCAGCCCCGATATAGTCGCGGACGCGATTCTGGCCGCCGACGCGATGGGCCGCGCCTGGCACGCCGCCGCAGCGGACTGATTGACGGCCGTCCCCGCATAAACGCACAACGCCGACCAACTCGGTGTAGAGAACCGGCTGGGTAGCGCTCGCCTGAAATTGCTAGAAATGCTTGCGCGAGGGGGAAAGGTGCTGCTGATTCCGTAGGGACAGACCAATGGGCATTGCCAGGAATAAGGACGGCGGCGGGTGTCAGGTCTTCAGTAGCGCCGTGCCGCTGTCTAGGGCCTCCTGCCATTCACGCGTGCCAATGAACTGGCTCAAGGGGATGGGTTCAGAAGGAGCGCCGGGAGCGGGCTGGATCGTCAGTTGCCATACGTCGTCGTTGATCCATCTGCCATGCTTGTAGCCGATGCTTTCGAGGACACCAGTGCGCCGGAAGCCCATGGCCGCGTGCAGAGCAGTGCTGGCCTGATTGGGGAGGGCAATTAGCGCGACGGCCGTGTGATATCCTTGGGCTTCCAGGCAGCGCAGTAGCGCGGTGTAGAGGGAGCGGGCCACTCCGCGGCGATGGTAGTTGGGATGCACGTAAACTGTGAGTTCTACCGACCAACGATAGCCCGCCCGAGACCTGAAGGGTGTAGCGTAGGCGTATCCCGCCAAGTCGTCGCCGAAGACGCAGACCAGCCAGGGCAACCGGTCCAGCACCGTGCGAATGCGGCTTCGGAACTCCTGGGGCGAGGGCGGCTGTTCTTCGAATGAGATGACCGTTTCCTCAACAACCTGGGCGTAGATTTCCAGCATGCCCTCGGCGTCGTCTTCGGTAGCCAGTCTCAGCAGGCCGGCCATAATACCTCTGGCCCGGCCGCCTGGCGGGACTTCATCGCGTCAATCATAGAATACCGACCTCGCGCCGGGCCAATGATGGCTTAAACGGCGGACCGGCCTCCTCCCCTCTCGGGCTCAGTCCTGGGGCAGGGCGAACACCAGCAGCGCGCTGCCCTTGCTGATATTCGGGTTCTCGCCCACAATGCTGACGACCAGACCGCCAGCCCCGCTCGGGATGGCCACATATTGGCGCCCGCCGACCTTATACGTGATGGGCTGTCCGCGTACCGTCGAGCCGGTCTGGAACTTCCACAGCAGCTCCCCGGTCGTGTCGTCCAAGGCCAGGGCATAGCCCTGCTGATTGCCGGTGAACACCACACCACCGGCGGTTGCCAGTGCGCCGCCGACCAGCGGATATTTGTCTTTGTAGCGCCACTTGACCTCACCGCTGGTCGGATCGATGGCCGACACGTGGCCATAGGCCGTTCCCAGATCGCCCTGGGTCTCGCCCGGACCACCGCCCCAGAACGGAACGCCCTGGATAAACATCGAGGTGGCTTTTTCCATCTTGCCGCAGCTCTCGATCGTCGGCACAAAGATCGCGTGAGCCGTGGGGCTATAGGCGGCCGCATAGGAACCGTTTTGACCGCCGACATTGCCGGGGCAGATCAGTTCAGGATTGCCGCCCTTCATCGGCACGTATTTGGGGTCAGCCTGCGGGCGTCCGTTCTCGTCGAGCCCCTTGGCCCAGTTCAGCTGCTCGACGTACGAGGTGCCGTGCAGAAATTTTCCGCTGTGGCGGTCAAGGACGTACAGAAAGCCATTGCGGTTTGGCTGGGCCAGAGCCTTGACGGTTGCCCCGCCGCGCTGCACATCGAGCAGGAACATGCCGGTGTTGCCGTCATAATCCCAGATGTCGTGCGGTGTGAACTGGAAATACCACTTCAGCTCGCCGGTATCCGGGTCCAGGGCTAGCACACAGTTGGTGTACAGATTATCGCCCTCGCGGTTGTCTCCATTCCAGTCCGGCGCCGGGTTGCCGGTCGCCCAGTACAGCACGTCGGCTTCCGGATCGTAGGAACCGGTCACCCAGGTCGGCCCACCGCCCTGCTTCCAGGAATCGCCCTCCCAGGTCTCGTTACCCGCCTCGCCCATATTGGGAATGGTGTAGCGGCGCCATACCCGCTCGCCCGTCTTGGCATCGTAGGCGTCCAGATAGCCCCGAATGCCATACTCGCCGCCGGCAATGCCGATAATGACCTTGTCTTTGACGACCAGCGGAGCGGCGGTCACGCTGAAACCGTTGCGGTAATTATCCACCTCGGTATTCCACACTACCTCGCCGGTCTTGCGATTCAGCGCCACCACCCGGGCGTCGAGGGTGCCCATGTAGAGCAGATCGCCGGCAATGGCCGGTCCCCGGTTGCCCGGCCCGCAGCAGATCCGCATGTCCTTGGGCAGCGGATGGTCATACCGCCACAGCATCTCGCCACTGACCGCGTCTATGGCAAACAGGCTGTTAAAGGCTGCGGTCAGGTACAGCACCCCGTCGGCCACCACAGGAGAGGCTTGCAGCTGGGCCGGAATACCCGTCTGAAAGACCCAGGCGGCCTGCAGCTTCTTGACGTTGTGGCGGTCAATATCGGTCAGTGGGCTGAACCGCCAGCTCTCATAGTTCCCGCCGTACATCAGCCAGTCGCTGACATTCGTCGTCCCCTGGAGCAGCCGCTCGTTGGTCACGGCCGGCAGGCTCTCACCCGCTCCGGCGTGCTGGTCGGCCCGAACCCCGACCCCGAGCGCCACCAACAGCGCGACCGCCAGACTGGCTCGACAAACCCACCGCGTCAAAACATCCTGCATAGCCTCTCTCCTCCGTATACGTTGTCCACACAGGCGGACGCCAGAGATCAGCGTTCGCCTGTCCCCGTATTGATACCTGCTTGGCTCGTTTGGTCAAGCAAGGTGAACGGAGCCCCTCAACGCCGCCCCCGCCCTGACCCGGCTTGCTTTGGTCCCGACCAGGACGTATAGGTGCGCTATCGCGTGAGTACGACAGGAGGATTGACCCATGAGTGACCAGAGCGGACTTAACCAGGAACTCAAACAGGCTATTGAGGCATTTCAGCAAGAAATGCTACCCAAAATCCCGGCCGAAATTCGGACTACACTCCAGCGCACCACCGAGGATCTGGTCAAAACCGGCATTGCCGACCGCGCCCTGACAGTTGGTGATACGGCTCCCGATTTCAGCCTGCCCAACGTCGGTGGCGAACAGGTCAGGTTGTCCAGCCTGCTGAGCGAGGGACCGGTCGTCCTGGCCTTCTACCGGGGCAACTGGTGACCCTACTGCAACCTGCAGTTGCAGGCCTACAAAAAACACCTCGCCGCCATGCAGGCCCATGGCGCCGCCGTCCTGGCCATCTCTCCCCAGACGCCGGACAACTCGTTGACCATGGCCGAAAAAAACGAGCTGCCGTTTGAGGTCTTGAGCGATGTCGGCAACCGGGTCGCGCGCCAGTTCGGACTGGTTTTTGCCCTGGTCGACGAGCTGCGCCCGCTGTACGATCAGATTGGGGCCAAGCTGTCGGATTTCAACGGCGACAGCTCCTACGAACTGCCCATTCCGGCCACCTATGTCATCGGCCAGGACGGGGTCATTCGGCTGGCCTATGTGGATGCCGATTACACCCACCGGCTTGAGCCGGTAGACATCATCGATAGCCTGGCCGCCCTGTAGACGGCGCCAAGTCTGACTTAATATCCGGTCGTGACCTCGACCAGAATCTGGTCGGGGTCGCGCACATAGACCGAGCCGGTCTCTTCCGAGCCGTGCAGCGAATGGGCCAGCCCCCTGGCTTTCAGACCGGCCACAATCTGGCGGTACTGCTCGCGACTGGCCTTCAGCGCCACGTGATGCATACTGCCTACCCCCCGGACAGTCGGGGCCGGCCCCTTTTTCGGAAAGTCAAAAAAGGCCAGCTGATTGCCGCCACCCATATCCAAAAAGATATGGGTCGAGCTCGGCTCGTCCCGGTTGGTCATGATCTTGGTCAGCTGCATGCCCAACACCGTGGTATAAAACTCAATCGTGGCCTCCAGGTCTGAACAGATCAGGGCCAGATGATCGACCCCAGCCGTCGGGACAGTTCCAGCCGAGGGTTCTCCGTGCGGCAAATAGCGCTGTTTGAGATCCTCTCGGCGCGCCTGATAGCGATCCAATTCTTCCATACCCAGCCCTCCTGTTTTGTGTGTATTCAGTGACTGCCCTCCGGCATTCGAGGGCGAGCCTGTGGACTTCCATACACAGCCGTCTCCCGATGGAAGCTCACCCAGGCAAACCAATAGGCGACGACGGACGGCAGCAGCTCGCCCGACTCGGCATCGACGACCTGAGCGCTGTTGGCGATCGGGTCGTACACGGCCGTAATCTTTTTGTGTCCAAGCTGGTCCTGTATCGGAACCGCCCGCTTGTGCAACACCGCCAAGGAGTAGGCTTCGTGCCGCCCGGCTATTGTTACGCCCAATACTTTGTCTTTCGGCCCGAGCCGAAAGTCCGCGTGCCGGACCGGGAACATCAAACGTGGGCTACTCGCATACTGGCGATAGGGCAGGCGGCCGTAGTCGCGCCGAAAGCCGGTGTGGGTCGATAAGACCAGGATTTCAGGATATTGTTCCCGCCACGCCTGCCACGTCGTGGTCAGCGATGCGATGGGAATAAGCGGGGTTCCGGTCAGCTCTCCGGTAACTGCCGCAGCCTGGAGCTGCGACCACAAACTCTCGGTCTGGTGGTCGTACAGCAAGACGTTGCTCTCGTACAGTTTGCCCGACACACCAAAAGAAACGGGCCGGTCCTTGACGGTGCGGTCGTACACGACGCCGCTGGCGGTCAGCGGTCAATAGGTGACGGCGATGGGTCTGTCGCCAAGCGTATCGTTGACCACCTCGTGCCAGCTCAGAATGCGCACAGGGTAAGCCTTGGCCACGCCACCCTCGACCACACCGATCAGTTCATCCCCAGCCCCCAGCCAGCTGGCCTCGGCGGCCGGGACAAAGCGGGGAGCCAGCAGGGCCGGAATATCGTCCTTGTCTAAGCCAGTGTCAACAATGTGGTCCACGTCAATGCTGTGCCGGCTCAGCTCAAAACCGCCCAGCCACGGGCTGAGCACAACCAGGCTGATCAGCCACAGTCCACGTGTCTTGCTTCTCATCACAGCTGCTCACAAAGCCTTCTCGTACACCCGATACGTCTTATAGCGCACCGCTCCCATTCGCTCCAGGCCGCGGATCATCGGCCAGTTGTCCTCAAGAATCCACGAGCATTCCACATACGGATAGCCGTTCTCGGGCGCTTCGTGCCACAGTCTCAGATACAGCATGGCATCCAACCCCCTGAGCCGCACGCCCGGCTTGAGTCCTAATAACAAAATTCGAGTCGCATTCACCGCACGCCGATGCCACACCAGCTTCAGCCAGCCACACGGCAGCAGCCGCCCGTTCGTCCGCCGTAACACCTGATTATAATCCGGCAGAGCCAGGGCAAACCCAACCGCCTGCCCCTCAACCTCAGCAATCAGACACAGCCGTGGGTCGGCAATCCAGCGCACCTGTTTGACAAAATGCTCGAGCTCGGCCTCGGTCACCGGCACAAAGCCCCAGTTATGCTGCCAGGCCTGCTGGTAGATGGCGAACAGCTCGCGGATCTCGGTCTCAAAACGGCGGCGGTCAATTGGGCGGATGGTCACCCCCTGGGCCCGCTGCAAACGCTCGACCCCGCGCACCAGACGGGCGGGCGGGGTCGCATCGGCACGGACATCGATCAGATAGGCGAGTAAGTCTTTGGCCTGCTGGTAGCCGGCGGCTTCGATCAGCGCCGCGTAGTAGGCCAGGTTGTAGGGCATCATCAACATCGGCGGGTGTTCAAAGCCGTCAACCAACAGCCCACACATCTCGTTGGTCGAAAAATTCATCGGACCCTGGACATGGGTCATCCTCCGTTCGGCGAGCCAGCGCTCGGCCACACCGAGGAGAGCCGAGGCAACGGCCGGATCATCGACGCTCTCGAAGAACCCGAAAAAGCCGACCGGCCGCTTGTGAAACGAGACGTATCGGTGGTTGACAATAGCCGCTATGCGGCCAACCACCTGCCCAGCCCGTAGGGCAAGAAAATACTCGACCGTCGCGTGTTGATGGAAAGGGTGTCTGTTAGGGTTCAGCTGCGCCTTGAGGTCCAGCAGCAGGGGAGGAACCCAGGCTGGCTCATGGCGGTACAGACGCTCGGGCAGGCGCAGAAAAGCCCGCAGCGCCGAGCGGCGCCGAACCGGGACCACCCGCACGGCCTGCTGGTCCCGACCGCCCACGACTCTGCCCAGGCCGTTTAGACCGCCACCTGGCTGCGAATGCCCAAATGATGACGGCCGCGCTCGAAGGCGTCGAGCACGAAGTCGATCTGTTCGTCGGTATGCGTCGCCATCATGGAAATTCGTACCCGACAGGAATGGTCGGGGACCGCCGGCGGGATGACCGGATTGGTAAAAATCCCGCCATCGTAGAGCGATTTCCACAGCAGCCAAGTCTCAATCGGCTGGCCGGTGACAACAGGAATGATCGGGGTTTCGCTGACTCCGATATTGTAGCCCAGGCTCTTCAGCCCGTCCTGCATCCGGCGGGTGTTCCGCCACAGGGCTGTCCGTCGCTCGGGCTCGGCCTCAATCACGTCGAGCGCGGCCAAGACGGTCGCAACTGAAGCCGGCGGCATACTGGCGCTGAAAATCAAGGAGCGGGCGTGATGTTTGAGGTAATGAATCACCGGCTCGGGTCCGGCTACCACTCCCCCAATGGAAGCCAGGGATTTTGAAAAGGTGGCCACAATCAGCATGACCTGGTCTTCGAGCCGGTAGTGCTCGGCCGTCCCGGCGCCCCGTTCGCCCAGTACGCCAAAACCGTGGGCGTCATCAACCAGGATGTCGGCCTCATACTGCTCGGACAGACGGACCAGTTCCGGCAGCTCGACAATGTCGCCGTCCATGGAGAAGACCCCGTCTGTGACAATGAGTTTTCCAGCGTTGCCCTGGCTCTGGGCCAGCTGCTGCTCCAAGATACTCAAATCCTCGTGTGGATAGCGACACACCGTTCCGTAGGCCAGGCGGGCACTGTCAACCAGGCTCGCGTGGTTGAGCTTATCGAGGTACAAATAGTCGCCGCGTCCGATCAGGCCGGCCACCACACCCAGGTTGGTCTGGTAGCCGGTGCTGAACACCAGGGCGGCTTCTTTGTTGAGGAAGCGGGCCAAACGGTCCTCGAGTTGTTCGTGCAGGTCAAGCGTACCGTTCAGAAAACGGCTGCCAGTACAGCCACTCCCGTAGCGCTGCAAGGTCTCGGCCGCCGCTTCAATAACCTTGGGGTGATGGGTCAGCCCCAGGTAGTTGTTCGAACCCATCATGATCATGGATTCGCCATTGACCCTTACCTGTGTCCCATCAGAAGCTTCAATAGGGATGAAGAAAGGATAATATCCCCCGGCTTGCGCCTCCCGGGCCCGTGTAAAGCGAGCGCATTTGTCCAATAGTTTCATCCAGCCCCCCTCTCTCCGGTCACAGGCTCAAGATTTCCAACAGGGAGCCATATCGGACGGCTTCGCCCCTTCCCTCGATTCATATTTTCTCCTACAGCCAGCCCTGTTCTCGATACCACGCGGCTGTACGCGTCAAGCCTTCAGACAGTGGTATGCGGGCTTCAAAACACAAGTCCTGTCGGGCTGCTGCGGTTTCACACAACCATCCAGGGGCCAGCAACTCCTGAACTTTATCCCGATTAAAAATCGTCGTCCGCCCCATCATCGCCGCGCCCAACTCGCTGCAGCCAGCGGCCAGTCGCACCAGCCAGTGGGGTACACGCACCGTGCGGACCCGCCGCCCGAGCGCGTGGGCAAGCCCGGTCACAATATCCCCCCGCGAGTAGGACCGCGCTTCGGCAATATGATAGATTCCCGCCACCTTGGCAAGGGTTGCAGCTCGACTAAAGGCGTCGACCAGATCGTGGACATGGACGAACTGAAGGAGCCCCTCGGCTCCTTTGGGCATGAGAAAGATCCCCTGCATAGCCAGTTGAAACAGCAGAAAAAAGTCGCGGTCGCGCGGCCCGTACACCACCGGCGCACGTAGAATCACGACCTCGGTCTCCTCCATCAGCGAGCGGCAGGCCAGTTCTCCGGCCAATTTGCTGCGCCCGTAGGCCGTCAATGGCCGGGGCGGATCGTCCACACACACCGGTTGGCCGTTGCGGGCCGGGCCAACCGCAGCCAGAGAGCTGAGATAGACAAACCGGCGCGGACGTGACGGAGCGGCCCGGATCGCCGCAACCAGCGCCCATGTTCCCTGGCCATTGACCCGCTCATAGACGGCCTCAGGGCGGGCTTTCGTGACCGCCGCGACATGCAAGACCACATCGACATCGGCAACAGCCCGAGTCAGGGCCGCAGGGTCGCACAGATCGCCCCGGATGCACTCCACACCGCGCGCCTCAAGCTGCGCCACATCCTCCGCCTTACGGACCAGAGCTCGCAGCTGGAAGGGCTGTGGGGCGAGGGTTTCGAGCAGGTGGGACCCCACAAAACCTGTCCCACCCGTGACCAGAACCCGGCTGCCCGGAGCCGGAGCTGTCCGCTGTGTTTGCCTCACCCATGTATCCAGAAATTCGACATAATCCGTCGCTAGATACCAGATTTCAGGCTATTTACCAAGTAGCATTGACCCAGGTGCAAAACACCTCCCGTCCGCGCCGCCCGACCCTTGACACTCTCACACAGAGCCATTTAGTCTTTCCCCAGCGTCAATCTCCGATTGCCCCCCGCAAACAGGATACCCAACCGCATGTCTGAGCCTCCCCCTGTCAGCCTGCCAGCGGCTACCGCCACCTCGTTCAGTGCGGCCGATTATAGACGCCGGTTTGCCAGCGCTTTCCAGCCCCAGCCGTGGAAGTATTGGGCCGACCTGCTGGTCTCGGCCGGCCTGGGCTGGGGGGTTTTTGGTCTAAGCCTGTCCGTGCCGTTCGGTTCCGTGGTCTATCTGGGGTGCAGCGCCGTCGCCGTCCTGGCCCTACTCCGGGCCGTCCTGTTCATCCACGAACTCGCCCACCTCAAGCGCCGTGCCCTGCCCGGTTTTGAAACCGCCTGGCTGCTGCTGATCGGTTTTCCGCTCATGGTTCCCAGCATCATGTACGATACGCACGGCGATCATCATCGCCAGGCAAGCTTTGGCACCCCGAACGACCCCGAATATCTGCCCCTGGCCCACAGCCACCCGCTCGGGCTGGTATGGTTTGTCGTCCAGGTCAGCCTTGTGCCGGTCTTGCTGGTCGTGCGCTGGGGTGTCATCGGCCCGCTCGCGGCGTGTCTGCCGCAGCTGCGCCGGTGGGTCATCCGCCACGCCTCCAGCCTGGTCATCAACCCCCGCTATTGTCGGGCGCTGCCCTCAAAACGGCAGCGGACTCGTTTTGCCGCCCAGGACGCCACAGCCGGTGTCATGTGTTGGGGGGTGGGACTGGGCTGCTGTCTGGGCTGGATTCCACCCGCCTGGCTGCTGCAGTGGTGGTTGACTGGAGCCGGCATCCTGGTCATCAACCAGATCCGTACCCTGGCCGCCCATGGCTACCACAACCAGGGCCAAGCCATCACTACGGTTGAGCAGGTCCTGGACTCGATCACGCTCCGAGGCTGCCCGTCCGAGAAAAACAATGGAGACCGCTCCATCACGTCCGCGTTCAGCCTGCTGACCGCTGCGGCCGCCCCGGTCGGTCTCCGCTACCACGCCCTGCACCACTTTCTGCCGACCGTCCCCTACCACAGCCTGGGTCTCCTCCACCGGCGGCTCGAGGCCGAACTGAGGCAGGACTCGCCCTATCGGCAGACCTACCGGAACGGTATTGGATCGGCCATCTCGGCCCTCATCCGGTACGGCTCAGCGCAGGTGACGCCGGACCAGCAGTCTGAGAATCGCCGGGCCGCCCAATAAGAAAGGATGGCGACGCTGGCGGTCGGTCGGTTGCCAGGCAAACCCGGCATGGCGGCTGATCTTCCACGCCACATACGGCAGCCAGTCATCGAACGTCAGCCCGGATTTGAGCAGCCACAGCGCGTAGCGGCCCTTGGCCAGGGCACGCCGGACCTTCCAGTCCCAGCGCAGCCGGCGGCGCTGGCGGTCGGAGATCGTCACCTGCCACTCAAAGGGGAACGCTGATCTCTTCCTGATGAGGCGGTCATCATCGTTCCCCTTCGCGGCCTGGCCCGGTTCGGGCACGACTCGAACCAATTGCCCACGGTCCCGCAACTCGGACAGGGCGTGTTCGGCAACCTGGCTGTAGCGCTCAACCGCGCTGCGATAGAGAGCCTGAACGGTGCCGGGCTGTTCGGCCCGCAGCTCTGTCCGGTAGGTTTCCCGGAAGCCACGCTGCCACAGCTCAGCAGTCTGAAAGCGAGCCGGCAACAGGGCTGCCATCCGCCCGACCAGGGTCAGGACAGCCTCCGCACACGCGCCGACAACCCGGCTCCGGCTGGCCTGGTCACGGCTATAGACCAGCCGGGCCGGCTGGCAGAAGCGTGCCCAGATAATCGCGTGTACACTGCGGGCAGAGGCGCCAGACACGAAATCGCGCATCGAAATCACCGCGTACTTGGCCCGCAGCGTGTGTGGCTCGTCGCCGACCTCCAGATACAAGACATTCGGTGGCAGCACGGCGTTCAACACGGCCAACACCCGTGAGGCAAAGACGGCCCGGTAGTTATCGACCAGGACATAGAAATCCAACACCCCCTGGTCCGTGCGTCGGCGCAGACACGAGCCGTAGAATACGACTGCGGCAACAGCCGGGCCGTGACGGCGGCGGATTTCGTCGGCAACGGTTCGCGCCGCCGTAAGCGTCGGCTGGCCGAGTTCCTGGTCCACGATGTCGTACAAGGCGCTCATCGGGCGTACCCCGGTGCTCTTTTTCAGGTCCGGACGAATCGGAGCCGCCGGTCGGCTGCGAGGCGGACCACCCGGCCCGCCTTCGGCCCGAACAACTCTCCGTCGATGACGAGCCCACAGTCAAGCCGGAACTGGAGCTGATGAACATTGCGACTCACATAGCCGGCCAGCGATCCGTCGGGCTGGGGCGGACGGCCTCGGACAATACGGAGCGGGGCGAGCAGCCGTCGCGACGCCCCCTCGGCAACTGCGGTGCAGCGAATAGGCGCCTCCTCCCGGCCCCAGAACGGACGCAGCCCCAGCACCGAGTCGAGGGTGGTGGCAAACGCGAGCAAAAACGAACCCGGGGCGAGCGGGCAGCCGTCAAGCCGGATGTCCAGGCGGTCGCGGCTCAGCACCCCACGGCAGGAGCCCAGCAGCGCCCGCAGCGCCACCAGCCCGATGATCGCCCCGGACGTCAGCGGCCCCTGAAAATAGTGCTTGGGCAGCAGGCGGTGTTTCAGTTCCGTGGTTCGATAGATCACCCCCAGCCCAAAGAAGAAGCCGTACTGCACAGCCTCGTCCGGCCCCAACTCGACGCGTAACACTGGCCGCTCCACCACAGCCTGGGCAAGGCTGTCCTGACGGACGGCTTTCATCAGGCCGGACAAGGCCCGGAGCGGGTTGGGATGGCTTCCGATATCGAGCGCCCCGGCGTTGGTTCGTCCGCCCTTGAGCGGCGCAATCAGGGGCAGACGGGCAAACGCCGAACTGCGCAGCGTTGCAGTCAGCACGCGCTGCAGAGTGCCGTCTCCGCCACATACGGCCAACACCCCGATGTCGCGGTCGGCCAAGTCTGCGACCGCGTCTTCAACCCCCCGCTGCGGCCCGGTCTCAACATACACGACATCGGGCTGCCGCTCGCACAGCGCCCGCAACCGGGCCACACGGCCAGGCTGTCGGCCAGCCCGAGGATTGCTCAAAACGCCGATGCGCATGATACGCGAGCCACGCCTGGGCTGGACCAGACCTCAGCCCACGGGCTCCGATTCCTGCCAGGTCTGGAGGGGCTGACCACGCCAGCGTTGGCCGCACGCTTGCAGCAAACGCACACTATGAAAGGCGAGCGAACACAGCGTCCACACCGCCACCGCCACCAAACCCCAGTCCGGTCGGCCACCCAGGCTGGCCACGGACAGCAGGATGAGATTCGGATTGCGGCGGGCCGTGATCGTCCGAAACCAGGCGTCAATCGGCCGCCAGCTGTGTATTTCCATCTTGAACAGCAGCAGAAAAACGCCCTCAAGCAGACGTCCCAACACGTACCCAAGCAGGGTAATGACGAGCGCCGGCCCCAACCAGACCGCGCTGCCGGGCAGCCCCGCAGCCCAGGCCAGGTACCAGAAAGGCGGGTGGATCAGATCGAGCCCGTGGTCGAGGACATGGCCGAGTTTGCTCGTGGTAAGGCTGAGCCGCGCCAGCTTGCCATCGACCGTATCCAGAAAGGTCATCAGCCACGCCGCCAGCAGGCCGAGGCCAAAAGCACCAAGGCTGAACAGCCACGTGGCCCCAATCACCAGCAGCCAACTCAGGCCGGTGACCGCGTTCGGCCGCACGCCGGCCCGGGCCAGGATACGCACAACGGCCTGGGCCGGGCGAGGCCAGACCCACTTGGTGACCGCATCGGTAATGCCCTTGTAGGAGGCCCGGAAGAGATGGGCTTCGATCTCGCGGAGCCGCTGCGGCTGAATGGGCAGCACATAGGGGACGGCGGATTTTCGGAGGGCGGGGTTGTAGGCCGGCACCAGCTCGCCCGGGGCAAGGCCACGCAAACCAGCCTGGGAATCGTTATCCTGGAAGGTTTCGGCGCCCGACAAGAGGGCCAGGGCAGCCTCACGGTTTCGGGCCTCGACCCGGGCGGCAACGGCTCGCTGCGGGCTGCCCGGGACGAACAGGACGCTGTTGTGGGCGGCGGGTGAGTCGAGCAGGGCGCGGATCAGACGTTCGTCAAACACGTAATCGGCCCGCACGATAAGCACCTCCCCGCCCTGCACCTGAAGCGCGGCCAGCGGACCGCCGCCGATCCGGTCGGCCCGGATGCCGGCCGCCACCAGCACCCGCCGCAGACGCTCTGCGCCCGAGATGCCCCAGATTTTGAGCTCGGGTTGGTCCGGATCGGTGAGTATCCAGATGGTGGTTTGCAGCCCACTCGTCGCCTTGGCCATAGCCTTGGATGTGCCTCCCGGCGGTCTTATCATAGCCGGCGGATGTGGTATAGGCAGACCGATGAGACATGGACCGGCCTGACGAGCGGGCTGCGCTCCGACCACCCACCATCGCCACAATCTGGAGGAACACATGACCGGACAAGAACTGAGAAACCTGCAAGCGCCCTTAAAGCAGCGGTATACAGACCGGCCCGACTCGGCCCGGATCACCCTCAAAGCCCAGGCCCGACTCGGCCAGGGCATCACCTGCAAGGTTGAAACCGGCCAGGCTTTGGTTGAGGCCGGGCTGCATCCGGCGACGGGCGGTGACGGTCTGTCGGCCTGCTCGGGCGACATGCTACTGGAAGCCCTGACCGCATGTGCCGGGGTCACGCTCGGGGCGGTGGCAACGTCGATTGGCGTACACCTGCGCGACGCGACGATCCGAGCCGAGGGAGACCTGGATTTCCGCGGTACCCTGGCCGTGGCAAAAGACGCTCCGGTCGGTTTCAGCAGTATCCGGCTCAGCTTTGCTATCGATTCCGACGCTGAGCCCGAGCAGCTGGCGACCCTGCTCAAACTGACCGAGCGCTACTGCGTGGTCTACCAGACCCTGTCCGGCAGCCCCGCCTTATCGGTCTCAAGTACGCACGAGCAGCGCTGAGCCGCAGCGGACAGGCGCATACTGGCGGCGGCCGCAGAAAGGTCGGCAGCCTGTGTCGTTTACCCTGGCCCATCTGTCAGACCTGCACGTCACTCCGGTGCGCTTCGGCTGCCTGCCGTGGCGGCTCAACAAACAGACGATTGGCTGGCTCAAATGGCGTGCGCAGCGTCGCCACGAGTACCGTCCCGAAATCCTGGAGGCGCTCATCGCCGACCTGCACGGCCAGCGCCCGGACCACACAGTGGTCACCGGAGACCTGACCAACCTCGGCCTCGAGACCGAGCTGCGCGCAGCCCTGGGCTGGCTTGAGCGGCTGGGCGACCCCCGGCAGGTCACCCTCATTCCCGGCAATCACGACGCCTATACGCCGGCCTCAGCCGCCAGCCTGCAGGCCCACTGGCGAGCCTATCTGGGCTCCGATACCTCGGAGGCCGACCTCCTGTTTCCCAGCCTGCGGCGACGCGGACCGGTCGCCCTGCTCGGCGTGTCGAGCGTCGGCCCGACCGGTCTGTTGTCGGCTGCCGGTCGGGTCGAGCCGGACCAGCAAGCGCGGCTCGGGCGCCTGCTCCAGAGCCTCGGTCAGGTCTGCCGGGTTGTCCTGATGCACCACCCGCCGACCCGGGCCGGTCTGCCGCAGCGACGGCGTTTACACGACGCCCAGGCCCTCCAGCGCGTCCTTGCCGAGTCGGGCGCCGAGCTGGTACTGCACGGCCACACCCATACCACTACCTTGACCCGCATTCCGGTACCACACCGGGCGGCAATTCCGGTCGTTGGGGTACGCTCCGCCTCAGCTCTGGGTCATAAGCCCAGACGCAGCGCCCAGTACCACCTGTACAGCCTGAGCCCCGGCCAGCCCGACGGCGTGCAGATCAGTCTCCGCATTCGCGCCTACGACCCGACCTCTGGCGGTTTTCACCAGCTCGGTCCCTATCGGCTCACCCCGCTTGAAAAAAATAGCCTGCCGACTGATGTATTTTCGGTCATTTCAGCGTAAAAAGGGACGAGCAGCGTGGAACGACAGGAATAAGGAGGAATTCTCTCATGCCGCTCACTCAACGGCTGCCTCGGTCAGCGTCTCTCCTGTTCCTTGTCGCCCTCCTGGTCGTGCCCACCCCAAGCCCGGGCGATGACGACCCCATCCACACCGCCCTGTCTGCGGTCGTTCATATTCGCGCCGAAATCCCGCCGACCGCCCGCACGGCGCGTTTCCTCGGCACCCAGCGCGAAGCCAGCGGCATTGTCATTGACGCCGAGGGTCTGATCCTGACCATCGGCTATATCGTGCTTGAAGCCGAAAGCGTTGCCGTCACCAGCCTGGACGGCCGGTCGGTCGAAGCCACCCTCATCGGCAATGATTATGACACCGGCTTTGGCCTGTTACGGACCGCCCAGCCCCTGCCCGTCCCGCCTATCCCGCTCGGCCTGTCGGCCGAGTTGGCCGAGCAGACCGAGGTCCTGGTGGCCAGCTACGGCGCCCTGGAAGCCGTCCGCCCGGCCCTCGTCACCGCCCGACGGGAGTTTACCGGCTACTGGGAATATCTGCTGGAAAACGCGATTTTTACCGCTCCCCCACACCCCAATTGGGCCGGGGCGGCGCTGATCGGACCGAGCGGCCATCTGCTCGGTATCGGCTCGCTGTTTGTCGGCGACGCCCTCCAGGGCGAGCCCAGCGAGCAGCGTCTGCCCGGCAATATGTTCATTCCGATCGACCGGCTGAAACCCATCCTGCCGGCTCTGCTGGCCACCGGCCGGACGCCCAAGCCGCCCCGTCCGTGGCTGGGTCTGTTTACCGAAGAGATCGGCGGTCACCTGTTCATTTCCGGCACCATTCCCGAGGGACCGTCAGCCCAGGCCGGCCTGAGACCGGGCGATATCATCGTCGGGGTCGGGGACCGGACGGTCAGCGGTCGATCCGAATTCTACCGCGCAGTGTGGGCCCAGGGCGAGGCCGGGGTCGAGGTCCCGCTCCAGATTCTGCGCGAGTCTGCCATCCAGACCCTGCCGGTACGCTCGCTGGACCGCGACCAATATTTTCAGACCGAGCAGGCTCCGCAGCCCCGCAATCCCGAAGCCCGCTCCGCGAAAGTCCGGCCCCAGCCCTGGTCCGCGCCCTGGAGCGGTTAGGACACGTGCGAGACCAGAAGCGAGTACGATCTGCAGGAAGACACGCTTGTCCGTCACAGCCGCAGCCTTCGGCTTGACTCTCAGCCTGGCCCTCACCGCTAGCGTCTACGGACAGGGCGGCTCGGGTTACGGAGTCGGCTCGGGCAGCAACCCCTGGGACGACAACTCCAGAACCCCGTTTGAAATCACGATGAGCGGTTTTCTGAACACCAAGCCCGAGGAGGGCAATATCGAGGTCGTCACCCTCGGCATCAGCTCCTTTGGCGAACAGTACCAGTACGAGATCATGGATATTGCGGCGCCCAACTATCCCCAAATGAGCACCAGAATGATTCTCCAGAAAGTCGGCCAGCGGGGCATCGACTTCAACCTGATCGGCCCCAGAGCCCTGCTGTCCAAAATCGCCCAGTCGCCGCCCGGCACGCCGCTCAAGATCGTCGGCCTGTTTGAACAGAACCGCCAGCGCCTGCGGCTGACGGACGTGACAGTGCCAGGCATGGAGTGAGCCGCGCGACGGCTCTTGCCCTGCCGGGTGGGCATGCTTTATACAGGGAAGCGATTCAATCACGACGCAACAATCGGAGGAGGGAGTATACATGGCGACATACGATATCCAGCTCAAGGACGGCACTGTTGTTGACGGCACCCGGGTGCCGCGCTACCGGGCCGACGTGTGGATCAAGGACGGAAAAATCGCCCAGATCGGTGGGCAGGCGCCGGGGTCGGCCAAACGGGTGATCGACGCCGACGGCCTGATCGTCGCGCCCGGTTTTGTCGATCTGCACACCCATTACGACGCCCAGATCCGTTGGGACCCGTACTGCACAATCTCGGGCTGGCACGGGGTGACCTCGGTCGTGCTGGGCAACTGCGGCTTCGGCTTTGCGCCGGTCAAGCCCGATTTCCGGGAACGCTCGATGCTGACCATGACCCGCACCGAAGCCATTCCGTATGACGCGATGAAAGCCGGCATGGACTGGGACTGGGAGACCATTCCGGAGTATCTCGACTCGCTCGACCGCTCCGCCAAGGGCGTGAACTGCATCCAGTACATGCCGACCGCCTCGCTGATGACCTACGTCATGGGCCTTGACGCGGCCAAGAGCCGCCCGGCGACCGCAGCCGAGCGTCAGGAAATGCAGCGGCTGCTCGACCAGGGCATGGATGCCGGCCTGTGCGGCTTTTCCATCCAGCGTCTGGGTCCGGACTCGACCCAGGCCGATTACGACGGCTCGCCGATGGTCACCGATATCATGGATGACGCCGACATTCTGAACCTGGCCGAGGTGCTGCGCCGACGCGACGAGGGCTTTATCCAGATCACCCAATCGACCGGCACCATCAAACAAGACCTCAACTTTCTGGAAAAACTGGCCGAGGTCGCCCAGCGCCCGATCCTGCATAACGTCATTGTCGCGGCCCGCAAAGACCCCAAGGTCCACCGCCGCAGCCTGGACTGGCTGGAGCGCTGCCGGGAGCAGGGTCTGCCGATCTTCGGCCAGACCGGAACCCACCGGACCGGCTTTGCCTTCACCCTGGAGCACTGGAACCTGTACGATGCCAGCCCGGCCTGGCGGGAGCTGACGACCGGCACCAAGCAGGAAAAGCTGGCCAAAATGAAAAACCCGGCCCTGCGTGAGGCGGTCAAGCGCGAAACCGAAGAGGCCGACCGCAAGCTGCAAGTCATTCAGGCCGGCGTTGGCGGCGCCATCCCGACCCTGATCGTCCAGAGCGCCAACAACCAGACCGATCTGGAGCAGTACGTCGGCAAATCAATCGGCCAGATCGCCCAGGAGCAGGGCAAAAATCCGATTGACACCATGCTCGACCTGTCGATCGCCGGCGACCTGAACGTCGAATTCCTGGGCCCCAACCGCGGCTTTAACGCCGACTACACGGCCGAGATGATTAACGATTCCCGGTTCACCGTTCCCGGCGCGTCCGACGGTGGAGCGCACACCAAGTTCTTCACCGGCGGCGCCTTCACGACCGATTTTCTGCGCTGGCTGGTCCGCGACGAGCAGAAGGTCAGCCTCGAAGAAGCCCACTATCGGCTGTCGGCCCTGCCCGCCCACGCGGCCGGCTTCCGCGACCGCGGCACGCTGCGCGAGGGCGCTGCGGCTGACGTGGTGGTCTACAACCTGGACGAGCTGGACATTGAGCCGGACTGGATTGGGGAAATCACCTACGACTTCCCGGGTGGCGAGTGGCGGCGCGTACAGCGGGCCAAAGGCTACCGGGCGATTATCGTCAACGGCCAGACCACCTTTGAAGACGGCCAGTGCACGGGCAACACCTCGGGTAAGTTGCTGCGCCACGGCCACGCTTAAGCCCGACACTACACTCTGGGCCTGGGGCCGCAGCCCTGCGGCCCGTTCCTCATCCGGCCAGCCGAGGGCGGCTGGCCGCTCTATCACACTACAGCCTGAGCCGTATCGCCTCCCGTCGCCCGCACTCTGCCCGAGCGCAGTGCATTGAGGAGGGCTGCCTCATCCGCCAGACCGCCCCGAAGCCCCACACTGAACATTCTTCGGCCGCCCGGCCGTTTTGCCTAAAACCGCTCAGGTGGCGGCCAGGCGACCGAGCCCGTAATACGGATTCTTCATGAGGAGTATCCATTAGCGAGGTGAGCAGCCGCGACGAAGTAGGGGAAGCCGGTCAGGGAGCGGACCCGAGCGGCGGTGTAGTGCCGGAGGCGGGTCGTCAGGAAGGTCGATAAGGCATCTAAGGAGGTGGGCTGCCGAGGGGCGAGCCAATCTTTGAGATCGCGCCAGAGGCGTTCGATCGGATTCAACTCCGGGGCATAGGGCGGGAGGAAGAGGAGGCCGACATTGGGGGGCAGGCGCAGGGAACGGGCCTTGTGAAAGGCGCCATTATCGAGGACGAGGAGATGGAAGTGGGCCGGCGCCGTGGCAGCCAACTGCTCCAGGAAGAGCTGAAAGAGAGAGCTGGTCAGCGCGGGCAACTCCAGAAAGAAGCTCTGGCCCGTCGTCGGTTCCACGGCCCCATACAGATAGAGACTCTCGAACCGATAGGCAGCCGGGACCACGGGCTGCAGGCCCCGGGCGGTGATCCGGCGGCGCACGATAGGCAGCAAGCCACACCGACTTTCATCCTGGGCCCACACCCGGCACTGCGTATAGCCGGCGCGCCGGGCCTGGCGCACCCGGTGGCGGAGGTGCTGCGCTAGGGTCCGGCGGAAGCGGGCGACCTCAGCAGCGTTTTTTTGGGATGCGCCCGCCGCGGTGCTTTGGGCTTGGCGCCCAGCTTATAGCGGACCAGCCCGTGGACGGTACTGTAGCAGAGGTGCACGTGGTGCTCCTGGGCCAGATAGCGCTGAATCTCGCCGTAGCTGGTAAAGCCCCGAGGCTGCGCTAAGCGCTGGTGGAGGTGTGCCAGGACCGCCGGGGGGAGAGTGCTCCGTTTCCCGGGCGCTGTCTTGATGGTCAGCAGCGCGCGAAGCCCGCCCGCTTCATACTGGGTTAACCACGCCCGGATGGTATGGCGATGGACAGCGAGGAGGGCAGCCAGAGCGACGCGGGATGCCGCTTGGCCACTCGCCAGCAGATACAGCGCTTGTAAGCGTTGGCGCTTGCGGGCCTCGGGCTCCGCTCTCACCCGCCTTTGGAGTTGCTGGGGGCTTTCGGTAATCACAGGGAGGGCTTTGTTCATAGCCCGCCATCGTGCCCCTCCTAATGGATACCTGTCAAACAGAAATAATATAAGTCCCTGATTTTCCTGATCTCGCTCCCCTCCGATCCAGACCTTGCGTCTGAGAACGCGCAAAGTGTCCACCTTGGCCCGACCGCTGGTCGCGGCGGTGTTGTCACCGAAGTTGGGCAGCGACAAAGGCGTTCAAAGAGGGATAATCAAAGTAATCGGTATGGCGAATCACCCGCCCCTTTTGGATCTGCAACACGGTGAGTCCTTCGGCTTTGATCTCCACCGTCTCATTTTCGGGACCGCCAAAATACTGGGCGGGCGCGGTGCCTGTGATTTCAACATACAGCACCACGCGGTCGTTCGACGCAAAACTCTTCACGATACGGACCGTGGTGTCCTCCCTGAGAGAGGGCGCCATATAGTCTAAAAAGGAAGCGAGCGAATCCAGGTGAGAGGAGAGACCACTCCCAGCAAGAGCTGTCGGGTCTTCAAACACCATATCCGGCGCAGCTACTGCCCGCACCTTCTCAAACTCTTTACCATACAAGGCGCGGTAATACGCCTGAGCGACGTCTATAGGGGTCATGGGGAGACTCCCTGCCGTTGGTGTGGTGAGAAAGAAGAAACTGAAGAGCACAGCGCCAACTCTCGGTCCTTTTTTCATGCGTACGCCTTTCTCTTTCTACTATCAAGCGGTTGCTCGAACAGTGCCCGCTCCACATCTTACGTCCGAGAAGGTCCCATCTGTCAACTACCACTCTGTCAACTACCACTGCACACCACCCCTGCGGACCCGAGCAGGGGCGCGGTCAGACCGCTATCTCCTGGTACTCCCCCGGCTGCATCCGGCTGATCGTCTCGCGAATCGTGGTGACATGGGCCTGGATGCGGGGCCAGGACGTCGAGCGCAGCACCAGGATGGGCCAAGCGCCGCCCGAACAGATTCTGTTGATGACGCAGCTGTTGGTCCGTGGTGATGAGCAGGTCGTAGCCCTCGGCTTCGGCACGATCCAGCAGGTCCCCATTGCGGAGCGTTGCCCACCCCAGCTCGAAGGCCGTGTCGACGGTGTGCCCGGACAGACTCCGCCGTAGGGGAACCGGCGTGCCCTGGTCAAACAGGACTTTCATGCCGGGCCGGAAGCCGTCAGCGACTGGGCCGCATGCTCCAGGACGGCGGCGGCTTGCCAGCTCGCCACGCCGGGGAACCACGCGAGGAACTGGTCCAGCGTCGCCCCGTCTTTGAGATTCTCGAACAGCGCGGTGACCGGCACCCGGGTGTCGCGAAAGACCCAGGCCCCGCCACACGTGCCCGGCTCGCGTTCGACGGCCGGGCAGGCTCACCTCCTCCTCTGCATAGCGGAGGAGACCGCCTGACCGCAAGTTCCTTCGTGGTGGTGGGACCGTGGCGCTGGAAGGCGCGGATTTTCCTGCGCCCGTGCGCGGCCGCTCCGTCAGCTGCGTCCGAGTACGCCCAAAGTGTTACCTTTGAGAGAGCGGACGGAGCGCCTTGGTCCTGGGTTCCTCGCTCCAGCCTTTTCCCCGTGATTTCCCCTCATTTCCTCCCAAACTGCACCTTCCCACGGTGTGTTTGCCGCCTCCCCGGCCCAGCGAAACCGGCCGGAGGGCTTTTCCTCTACCTCGTCTTTCCCCTCCTGGCTCTGGTTGTCTCAAGCGAATGTCAGCGAAACCGGGTGGATAGCATACAGCCACGAAGGACCTGCCGACCCAAGCAGGGTCGAGAAGGGAGTGCGATCATGGCAACGTACGCAC